>DASTLG010000136.1:0-2290 GCA_035715245.1 Patescibacteria group bacterium | reverse complement strand
GGCGGAGGAGGCGGTGCGCAAAATTCATCGCCAATTCCGAACGTAACCTTTGCTGGCCGTGCTTATCCACTCAGTAAAATTTCCATTTTGAAAGATGGTCAGCTTGCGGTAACGACTGTAGCTGGTCAAGATGCAAATTTTTCTGCATCGCTTTCTGATCTTTCGACCGGAAATTACAATTTCTCTGTGATTGCGGAAGATAGTAATGGAAAAAAATCCGCCCCATTTACCTTTCCTATCTACATCACGTCAAATGCCACGGCTCAAGTATCTGGCATTTTTATTGCCCCAACCATTGATGTTGATAAAAGTGAGGTAAAACGCGGAGATTCGATCGGGATTTTTGGGCAAAGCACACCTAATGCGACGATAAATATCATCGTAACGTCAAGCACGGTATTAGCGAGTTCGGGGCCGGCTGGAGGAGATCAATTTGCGAGCGCACCATCGGATAAGAATGGAATTTATTTTTACAATTTTGATACCTCGCCGCTCGATCTTGGCGGTCATAGCGTTAAATCGCGCGCGGCAAAGGATGGACAACTGAGTAATTACAGCAGCCCGGTTTCTTTTAAGGTCGGGACGGTTACTCAGCAGAAACCTACGGTGCCGGCATGTGGCAAAGGAGATTTGAACTGCGATGGGCGAGTGAATCTTGTGGATTTTTCCATTGCCGCTTATTGGTACAAGCGGTCGCTTTCCGATGCGTTTAAAAGAATCGAGACTGAGCGCCTGAATGGCGACGGAAAAATTACGCTCGTCGATTTTAGTATCTTGGCCTATTATTGGACCGGTTAATGATTCCTCCCATGAAATCTAAATTTCAAAAGCGGATTCTCGGATTCGCGATCATCATCGCCGCTCTTTTAGCGTATTCGGCGCCGGTGCGTGCGGCGGAATTTTTTTCAGAGCCTTCTTCGATTTTTGTACGGCCAGACCAGCGGTTTTTGATCACGTTTTATCTCCGTTCAGAACAAAGTGTGAATGCGATCGAATCAAAAATCGCCTATCCGACAGATTTGCTTGATTTAGAAGATATTCGTGATGGCGATTCCCTGATTGGACTCTGGGTTGAAAAACCGAAACAGGAAACAGCCGGCCTTGTTTCTTATAGCGGCATTATTCCAGACGGCTATCAAGGACCGAAAGCGCCTTTGCTTGCGCTGGTTTTTAAGGCAAAGCATGAAGGCGATGGTCTGATCCGATTGCCGGAAAATACGGTTCTTTTAAATGACGGAAATGGATCGCGAACGACTTCGACGGCTGCTCAAATTTCAATACGAATCAGTAAAACGGCCCCTGTTCTGCCGAATGCGGATTCGATTTTGAACGGCCGTCTTGAAGACCATGAGCCGCCTGAAGCATTTACCATTTCTCTTTCGCATGATTCGAATTTATTTGATGGAAAGCTGGTTGCTTTATTCGCGACGCAGGATAAGGGGAGCGGTATTGATCACTATGTGGTTTACGAATCTGCACGAAAGATTGAGCCGGGAACGATTTTGCCGAATGAATGGAGAATCGCAGAGAGTCCGTATGTCTTGATTGATCAAACCGGGAAGAGCTATGTTTATGTAAAAGCCATTGATAAATCAGGAAATGAACGAGTTGCTGTCTTTAGCCCATTAGGTCCTCCGTTCTATAAGGCTTTTTGGTTTTACGGTATACTAAGTCTATTCGCGATCATCCTTATTTTGATATTTGTTCGGAAAAAAAGAGAAAAAACATAAGTCTGCTCGCGGTTTTCCATGTCTTTTGTTCATTTTTGTTCTTTAGTTTCGGAATCGATTCGCCGAATTCCGCGTTTTTTCATTTTTTTCGGATTGATTTTTTTAGGAGTTGGTTTTCGCGGAACTCCGGTCCATGCGGCATCTTTTTATTTATCGCCTTCGGCTAGTTCATATACGATTCGTCAGAATTTTTCTATAAACGTCATGGTTTCGAGCGCAGACCAGGCGCTTAATGCGTTTTCGGGCACCGTCTCGTTCCCTTCGGATAAACTTTCCATTTCTTCGATCAGTAAATCCGGAACCATTGTCTCGCTTTGGGTTCAGGAGCCGAGTTTTTCCAACAGTGCCGGGACCCTCCATTTTGAAGGTATGGTGTTGAATCCTGGATATAAGGGCAATGCCGGCAAAGTTTTAACCATCAATTTTTCCGCTCTTCGGGAAGGATCGGCGGCGGTCCAGTTTTCTTCCGGTTCGATCCTGGCGAATGACGGCGAGGGGACAGATATCACCTCAGGACTCGGAAAAGCGGCATTCACGATTAAACCGTCTGCGCCTCTGCC
>DASTLG010000135.1:0-8624 GCA_035715245.1 Patescibacteria group bacterium | reverse complement strand
AAAAACTCAGCACGCAGATGAGACGGTCCTCACATGTTCCTATAAACCGGACGATTGTTTACAGGGAGAATTAACCGAATTTGTAGAACGAGTGCGCGGCAAACGGCGCGGTGAATTAGGCGGCATGAGTGCTTTACGTGTTTTAGATATTATTAACGAGGTGTATAAAAAATCAGCTGGACAACTATGAGTGAGATTAAAAAAATTTTGATTTCCGGCGGAGCTGGATTTATTGGTTCACATGTGGCGGACGAGTTCATTCGTGCCGGCTATTCTGTTCGCGTGATGGATCACCTTGGACCGCCAACGCACAACCGAGAAAAGCCCGCCTGGCTTCATCCGCAGGCAGAACTCTTGGTCGGTGATGTTCGAGTGAAAGAAGACTGGCGCAAGGCGTTGAAAGGCGTTGACGCCGTGATTCATCTGGCGGCGTACATGGATTACCATCTTGATTTTAGCACGTACGTTCGTACAAACATTGAAAGCACAACGCTTTTATTCGAATGCATTGTTGAAGATAAATTGCCGATCAAAAAAATCGTCGCCGCGTCATCTCAATCTGTCTACGGTGAGGGAAAATACCGCTGTTCGACGCATGATATTGTGTATCCGAATCCTCGATCCGAAGAGCGGTTGCGGGCGCATGCATGGGAGCAGATCTGTCCATTCTGTCAGAAGGAAGTGATGCCGGTTCCGGAAGAAGAGGACGACATTTTGCATCCGCAAATCCCTTACGGCATTTCTAAGCTGACAAGTGAATGGATGCTGAAAAATTTAGGCGCTCGCTATCAGGTGCCGGTGGTGATGCTGCGTTTCAGCATTGCCCTTGGCGCGCGGCAGTCGTTCCGCCATTTTTATTCCGGGGCTTTGCGCGCCTTTTCAGTCGCGGCTCTTACCGGACAAAAAATGCAGATTTTTGAGGACGGTCTTCAGACGCGCGATTTTGTTCATGTAGAAGACGTGGCGCGTGCGCATCGTGTTGTGCTGGAACATGCGGATGCAGATTTTGAAAGCTTCAATGTCGGAAGCGGTGTGACAACCTCTGTTCGAGATTTAGCAAAAATCGTGGCTGAAGAAGCTGGTATTTCCTTTGCTCCGGAAGAAGGCAAGTATCGCGTTGGAGATGCTCGCCATCAGCCAATGAGCCATGTAAAATTAGCGGCGCTTGGCTGGAAACCGCAAAAGACGCTCCGTGATGCGGCTTCCGATTATCTAACCTGGATCCGCCAATTTCAAAAAACCGAACTGGCCGAGGCTTTGCGGCGCACGCAGGAGCATTTAGCGCAGGATGGAACCATTCGGTCCTGAATCGTTGTTTATGGAGGAGCGAAAAATGATGTCTTTATATGGCGACATGTATCGCCAGGGACTTTCGTCCCGCTTTGTCCGTCAAGGGATGATTGGCATAACGTATCGCTTGGAAAAAAATAAAAAATATTTTATTAAATGTTACGCGCATGAACATCAATTGCGTGTTTTAGAGTTAGGCAGTTCGCTTGGAGAGATGCGTCAATTGATCATGGAGAGTATCGGCAAGGACGTCATTCGTGAATGGATTTGCAGTGAGCATTCTCCAGAAGCCGTCGCCTTTTTACGGGAACGCGGAATTGCAGCGGAACAGATCGATGCTCAACAAATTCCATTTCCGGATAATTCGTTTGATATCGTCTGTTGTTTTGATGTGATGCATCATGTGGCGGATCCAAAAAAAATGGCGCAGGAAATGCTTCGCGTTAGTAAAAAACATTTTTTTCTTTGCGAATCAAATGGATTGAGCCTTGTGCGCAAGATCGGCGAGATGCCGGCGAGCGCGCGAGCCATTGGAGAGCGGTCGTATACGCCAGGGACCTATCGGTCATTCTTTACTTCCCCTGAACTGGACTGGATCCGTATTCATCCATTCGCGTTTTTAAGCGTTCCAAAAATTCCGAAACCGCTTGTCCCTCTGAATGCATTTATTTCTGAAATTGGAGAACGGATTCCTCTTCTTCGCTGGCAGGGTCAGAGCCTGCTTTTATACGGCCAGAAAAAAGTTACTGCCGAATGATTTCGCGAATGGTATAAGGCGTGATCTCACGCGTTTCAAAATAGATACGCGCGAGCAGTTCAAAAAGAAATCCAAGGACAAATAAAAGAAAACCAAAGCTGAGAAAGAAGATTGTGAGCGCAAGAAGCCAAATAAATCCCGAGGTTGAGATTGTATGGATGGCAAAAAGGATGCTTCCTATAATGATCGAGACGAGCGCGCATCCGAATGACGTCAGACCAATGCCGCCGAAAAAAACCATAGGCCGTACAAGCCGCGCGAGGAGGCGGATGGTTAAAATATCGGCATTTGCCTTCATGGCCCGAATAAGATTTGTTTTTGATTCACCATGTTCTCGCGCCGCGTGAGTTATTGGGATTTCGGTTACGCGGGCGCCGCGATGATAAAGATACACAGCTAAGAAAACATGCATCTCTCCATAAAGATGGACGTCCTGCAGAATTTCTTTTCGGTATGCTTTGAATGAACAGCCGTGATCGTGCAGACGTAATCCGCCGATTTTCCAGGTCAGCCAATTCGCAAATCGCGAAAAGAGAAGCCGGCTTTTGCTGTCCTGACGATTTTGGCGCCAGCTTGCAACGACATCGAAACCTTCGCGGATTTTTGCAATAAAAAGCGGGATATCTGCCGGATCATTCTGCAGATCGCCATCAAGTGTGATTACAATATCTCCCTTTGCGGCGTGCAGGCCGGCGTCGATTCCGGCGGTTTGGCCGAAATTCTTTCTAAATCGGACGATGGTGATCGGATGGAGTGTCTTAAGCCGTTCAAGTGTGGCGTCGCGAGATCCATCATCAACGAAAATAATTTCAAAATCTTCGTTAAGCTTTTGGAGGCTCTCTAAAATGCGCTGATGGAGCAGTGCGACATTTTTTTCTTCATTAAAAACCGGGACGACGACAGAGATCATAAGAAAACATACGCTAGCACAGGAGCTTATTTTGGGTCAACGAGAATAAAATATGAAAAAAGCCCCGTAGGGGGCAGGAAAAGTTCAGGGAGATTCGGGTTTTTTGTGATTGACCAAGGCAATTAGTTTGTTCTGGTTTTGTGCGTTGACCAGGGTACGCTGAGGAAGCTCTCCATAACGGTCGAAAAACTGCTGGGTTGTCCGATATTCCGTATCCTGGGTTTTTACTTCATTCCCTCCGAGGCGGATTGAGGTATCCAGGACGAATTCTTTTGTGCGTTCATCCGGACCAGTTCCTGCCAGGGCGCCGCTAAGTTTTAATTCGCGGCCGACATTGAAGAGACTTAGAACCATCTGGTTCACGGCCCGAAATACCGGAACCTCAGAAACAGTTCCCGATCGCCAGCGCGATCGAACCAACTCGCTCAATCCGGCAAAATCCTTTTCCGAAAGACCGGATTTTCCGCCGAGGGCTTGATTCAGACGCCGCGGCAGACGTGTTCCGTCGATAAAGCGCGACGTGAGTCGTGCGAATTCCGCAAGTTCAAGAATTTCCGGATTGCTAGCGACCCATGGTGTGAGCAGCTGCTGACGATTGAATTGCGCCCATTCCTCAAGGGTTTGAGGCGGCTGGAATCCAGCTTCCTTTGCCGTTTCGAACATTTCCGTTCCTGGATAAGGAACGAGGACATAGACGCCGGCCACCATCGCCGCCGGATTTTCGTCAATAAGCTGGACCGCAAGGCGGAGTGTCGCTTTCATTTCGTCGACCGTCTCCGTTGGGAATCCAACCATGAAATTGTACAGGGGCGAGAGATCTGGATGCTTCGCGAGAATACGATTCACTTGGAGAAAATCCTCGACGGTTTCCCGCTTCCGGATCATGGAAAGAATTCGATTGCTTCCCGATTCGATTCCGGGCTGAACGGATTCCAAGCCGGAGTCGATAAAAAGCGGAAGATAATTTTTTCCCTGGAAGTCCGCGAGGCGGGCGAGCGTGTCCATTCGTGTCTGGCACCACCATCGAAATCCGGCAGATCGTCCGCCGATTTCCTTGAGAAGGAGCTCGGCAACGCGAATGGCGCGACGCGGATTGATGGCAAATTCTTCATCATGGAACGCGACCGCGTTGATGCCGTATGTCGCGACGAGTTCTTTGACTCTTGCCACGGTGCGTTCCGGATCTTCCGCATCTTGCGTTCTGGTTGATCCCATGCCGGGCATGGCGCAATACGTACAGCGCTGAGGACATCCGCTCGATCCGATCATGATCAGCGCGCGCTGATCGGGATTGGCAAAGCGGCCTTGGCTGCCGATGTAGGTTTCTACGCCGGCCCGCAAAAGATGATACGGAATCGGAGGAAACGCGTTCAGTCGGCCGCGTGGTTCTTTTAGAAGCGGCGTTTCGCAATAGGTGTTGTCTGCGACGAATGAGAGGCTGGAGAAATTTTTCAGATCCGCTTGCGGGTTGTCTCGCCAGCCGAGCAGAAGATCTCGAAAGGCAAGTTCACCTCGATCACGAACCACGACATCGACCAATGCGTTGCGAAGCGTGGATTGCGGCATAAGCGTCGGATGGATGCCGCCCCAAACTCGTTTTGTTTGGGGGGAGATCTGATTTGCGAGAATGCAGGCTTCGAGCCCGTACAGAATCTGCGGACAGGTCATGGCCGAGATTCCGATGGCAAGCGGTCTTTGCTTGAGTTCATCGGAAAGACGGGTTCGCCAGTCCGGCTCGACGCGCTGATCAATGAGCTGGACTTCGAAATCCTGCACGAGGAATGCGGCGAGATTCAAAACCGCGAGCGGCAGATCTACTGAAACGCCTTTGATATCAAACCCTGTGTTTGGAAAGAACAGAATCACGCGAGGCTTGCTCATGCTGTGTCTCCTATAGCGGTTAAGGCCCCTGGTGAACGCGTTGAACGTATCAGAAAGTTGGACTGCGATCAAGGGTTTAACATCCATTCGTGCATTCATCTTTTTTTTAGGAATTTTGGCGAATACGCAGAAAATTGACGAGGAAAGATATTCAGATATCGTTGACGCGTGAGGTTAATTGTGCTAGAAGATTTCTACCGCTTTTAATGGGAAAAACACGAACGCGTCAGAGAGGAGGCGTGAGCATGGGATCGGATGTGTCTATTGAGCGGATGCCCGGTGGGGTCTCGGTTGCAGCAGGAGGCACGCGCACGGCTATCAAGCTTGATCGGCCGTGGCAACCGGATATTGTCATCACGCCAGAGACCTGTCCTTTTTGTCGGCAGGCGGATATGGAGCGACGCGAGTTCCGTCGGATCGAGAAAGGCGGCGGCTGGCGCGTGATCAATAATGCATTCACGCCCTTTCCATTTCATCGCCTCATCATTCCGTTCTCTTGCTGGCCTAAGGAAGAGCTGCGCCGTCTTGGGGGTGTTGAACAGATTAGGCGCGTGCTCGACATTTTTTCGGAAATGTACGCCGCGGAAAAGCGGGACGAACTTTGGCTGACCGTTCACATCGGAGCGCTTGCTGGACAGAATGTGATGCATCTGCACTTTCATGTTCAGCAGATCTTGGGACAGCGCGCGGTAATCAATGGGACTGAGGACTATATTCGCGCGGCGTGTCCGGAGCTCGAGGTGTTCTCCGATATGGGATTGCGCGTGGTGGCGACCGGTCATCGCGCGGGGCAGTGTCTGATCGCGCGAGCGCACGATGCGTTTTTGAAGGATTGGGAGAATTCGTTTGCCGTCGTTTTAGATCGATTGATCGGTCTTTACGCGACTAAGTTTCGGAGCCGGCAGGGATTGCCTCCGGACTTCATGCTTTTTTTTGGGCTCTCTTCTCGTGGACCGCTTTATGCGTCTTACGTGCCGATCCTGAATCAGATGGGCGGTCCGGAGTATCTGGGTTTGCTGGAAGGCACACCTATGATCATCCCCTGGCCGCATGCGGCGACGGCAGCGCATCTACGCGCGGGTTAATCTCGTTCCCTTTCTTTGCTCTCGCGTTTTGCGGGAGTTTTTTTCTAACCAAGAATTCATTGGACAGATTTAGCGCTCTTCTGATAAGGTTGGGCGCGTTGCTTTTTATGTGTTTTTGTATTTTATGAGCACATCTGGTTACGCGGGTGATTTTTTACGGGAGGTGGCGGAAGTATCGACAGCGATCAAGGTTCTTTATAGCGAAAAGCTGGACCAAGCGATCGACCTTTTATTTGAAGCGTGGAAAGAAGGCCGCTGGGTTTATATTATGGGCAATGGCGGAAGCGCTTCGACGGCGACGCATTTAGCGGCGGATCTTGCGAAAACGATTTGCGAAAAACCAGAAGACCACGGATTAAAAACCATGGCGCTCGTTGATAATATTCCGCTCGTGAGCGCGCTCACAAATGATTGGGGATGGGATCGTGTTTATGAGAATCAGCTCTCGACGTATTATGTGCCGGGCGGCGTCGGAATCGGATTAAGCGTGCACGGCGGGAACGGAAAAGATATTGCCGGCCAGTGGTCACAGAATCTTTTGCGCGGATTGCAGTACATTAAAGATCGCGGAGGAAAGACGATCGGGCTTTCCGGATTTGATGGCGGTCCGATGAAGACCCTCGTCGATATCGGCATTGTGGTTCCGGCAAATTCAACGCCCATGGTTGAAGGGATCCACGTGGTGCTGAATCATCTTTTGGTCTTTGGATTAAAGGAAAAAATTCATGCATTCAAAGCGGCGAGCTATTTTTCTTGATCGAGACGGCGTCCTGAACGATCTCATCGATCGAGGGGAAAATTTCGAAGTCCATGGAAAAAAAGTGCGCTGGACCGCGCCTTTTTCTTTTGAGGAGTTTCGCTTGCGTCCTGATATTATTGAACCGTTGAATGCGTTTCAGGAGCTCGGGTTTTTACGTGTTCTCGTGACGAATCAGCCGGATATGGCCTACGGGCTTTTGCCGCAAGAAGAATACGACCGCATTATGCAGGCTATTGCCTGCCTTCCGCTTGATGATATTTTTGTCTGTCCGCATCGGCGAGATGATGACTGTGTCTGCAAAAAACCAAAACCCGGCATGCTGTTTCAAGCGGCAGAAAAATGGGGGATTGAGCTCACAGAATCGTACATGATTGGAGATCGAATGTCGGATATGGAAGCTGGCGCGGCGGCGCGCTGTCAATCCATTCTTATCGGCAATTCGGAGGAATCGGGTAAAACGTCATTTTCCATCCGGCGGGCTAAGGATTTACGCGAAGCATTAACCATGATACAACAAGACCTGCAAAATCATCTATGAAAATTTTTATTGACAGTGCGAATTTAACGGATTTGGAAGAGGCGCTTAAGCGCGGATTTGCGCACGGCATCACAACGAATCCATCGCTTCTGGCCAAAGAACCAAAATCTTCCTTTGAAGAACATGTTGGAAAAATTGTGGAACTGATAAAAAAATATCAGCCTGGCATTCATTTGAGCATCGAAGTGTTTTCGCGCGATCAGCAGGAAATCTTGGAACAAGCACAGCGGTTTATGCATCAATTCGCGTATCCGCGCATGGGAGTGAAAGTTCATATCGGCTGGAATGAATTGGAGACAATTAAAAAATTGAGCACCCTTGGAATTACCGTGAACTGCACGGCGTGTATGACAGTGACGCAGGCTGTTATGGCCGCGCGCGCCGGAGCTAAATACGTGAGTCTTTTCTGGGCACGCATCCGTGATGCGGGAAAGGATGAACAATTTACGGCTGAACGGGAGGCGCTGGAGGCGCGTGGCGTTTTGGATGCTTCGGATTATGATCCGGCTCTGGTTGTGCGGACGGTTCGAGATATTTTTGAACGCAGTCATATTGAATCGGAAATAATCACAGGAAGCATGCGCTCGGTGCTTGATATTCGCGACGCGGCCCGCGCCGGAGCGCATATCGTGACGATCCCGCCGAAATTCTTTAAAGACATGACGTCTCATTATAAGACGGAGCAGGTCGTGAACCAGTTTATCAGCGATTTTCAGACGTGGATGACGGTGTAACGTATGGATACGGCTTCTCCGGCCCACGAATCAAACGAGCGCGCGCGGTGGCTTACTTTTTTACGCCATTTTTTGAAACGGCATTGGCTTCCTTTGGCGCTTGCAGCAGCTCTCGGCGCTCTGGTCGCGTTTCCGAGCTTTTATTTTCATTTTGCGAGTGGCCAATATCATGGAATCGACCTTTTCCGTTCTGATGGCGAGCTGAATCAGCTGGCGGCTATCCGTGAAGCCTATGATGGTCATTTGATGTCGGGAAATGTCTATACCGCGGATGGGAAGAATGATCCGATATTTACACAGCAGCCGTTTCCGGCCATTGTCTTGGCTGGTTTTGCTCGGCTGTTTTTTGTTTCGCCGCAGACCATAAATTTGGTGACTAAATTTTTTCTCCCATTCCTTTTAGCGCTTTTACTCTTCGCTTTTCTCTCACTGGTGCTGGAAAACCGCGCCGCGGCGGCCTTGGGGACGGCGCTTTTTTTTCTCGCGCCCGCGAGCACAAGTTTTTTTCTTGATCCGGGTTCTTGGTTCAGAATTCTTTTTCATGGAAATTTTGGCGATGGCAAATATCAATTCCTCTATTACGCGCGATCGATCAATCCTCAATTCAGTTTTTTCTTCATCATCGGTTATTTTTATCTTCTGTGGAAATTATTAGCCGGCGGACACACG
>DASTLG010000134.1:0-3424 GCA_035715245.1 Patescibacteria group bacterium | reverse complement strand
GACAAACTTTTGGCCGATGTAATTGATCCGGACCTCGCAAAATCGATTGCTGTGATTGAGCATGCGGATGACAATGCGCTTAAGCGGGATACGGTCGCTACCGTGAATCAATTTTTTGTAACGCTGGCGGCAAACCCGGAGGAAGCATTTGATTATTCTCGGTCATCGGCTAATGCGCTTGGACTCGTTCAATTTATTCCATCTACATACAAATCTGTTGTAGCTCATCATCCGGATCTGCATTTAATTGCTGATTTTGAATCCGGCATGCGCGACATGAATAACGCGCTGACCGCGCAAGTTGCCTATTTGGATGAAATATTGAATGCGCTTCCGGCAGATGTGCGGGCGCAATACGCCGTCGATGCCAATTCAAAGGAACGTGTTCAAGAATATATGACCGCCGCTTATAACGGCGGCACGGTTCGCGTCAAAAAATCCATCCCATTTTGGGATGATCTTTGGACTGGTGATGTTCAGAATAAAATTAAATCTCTCCAGGTGCGACATAATACGCTTGCCGCGAATATCAAAACATGGACGCGCCAGCTTAAGACGGCTTCAAAAACGACAAAACCAAAAATACAGGCAAAGATCGCAGCCGCGAAAAAAGAAGATGCGGGCGTGCTTCCTGAGTTAACAAAGCTGCGTGACAGCGCCCTGCGTGCGGAGACGATCGGATATATTACGAAATACCGTAAAGTCGTGGCGATGATCGACAATGGCGAAACAGCTGTACTCGCCATGAATTAAATTTTCTTATCTATTTTATCGATGGTCTGGATTTGAGTTTCGAAGCAATTCCGCGTATTCTATGGCAAGGCGGTATGCTGATGACAAATGAAAATATCCGGTTTTTTCCGCAAGATCGCCTGCTGCGCGCGACGGTTTTGCGGCTCATCCCGCACTGGATTTTGCCGAATCACGTAACGATTGTTCGTTTTATTTTGATTCCATTCGTACTTTATACGCTTTGGATCGAACGTTGGCCGCTGGCGCTCTTTTTATTTCTGCTTGCGGCTCTTACGGATGCAATCGATGGATCTATGGCGCGCACGCGGAAGCAGATTACGATGTGGGGAACGGTTGCGGATCCCGTTGCTGATAAGCTTTTGATCGGATCAGTCGTGGTTCTTTTTGTGGCGCAGGAAGTCAATATTGTTTTTGCCGCCATTATTGTTCTTATGGAATTTTTGATCGTCCTTGGCGCTTTTATCCGGAATCGACGAAAACATCAGTACGTTTCTGCAAACGAATACGGAAAAATGAAAATGGTTCTGCAGGTTATTGGCGTATCGCTTTTACTGGTTGCAAAACTTCTTGGATTCAAATTGTTTGTGCCGTTTGCCGTTGGAACCTTGACGCTCGCGATCGTATTTGCCGTGGTTTCGTTTTTGACGTACGGTTTTTAGCACGAAAATTGCATGCTCTATTTTTTTAAGCGGATTGTTCCGGCTTCCTGGCTCCGGATTTACCACTATGGATTGGCGAGATTCGCCGCGTTTTGGTTTGGACAGCCATCGAAAAAACTGATTGTGATCGGCGTGACCGGAACGAATGGAAAAACGACAACAACCTACCTTTTAGCTAAAGCACTTGAGGCGTCTGGTTTTAAAACCGGCTGTACAAGTACGGCGTTAATGAAGATTGGCGATCGTGAATGGCTGAATAAAACAAAGATGACCATGCCGGGCCGATTTTTTCTCCAGCGGATGCTTCGGGATATGGTGCGAGCCGGCTGCCGGTATGCGATCATTGAAACCTCATCGCAAGGTATTGTTCAGTATCGTCATCTTGGCATCGCTTACGACATGGTTGTTTTTACGAATTTAACGCCGGAGCATGTTGAAGCGCATGGCGGCTTCGAACATTACAAAGAGGCAAAGCGGGCCTTGTTTGAGCATTTAACGCGTCAGTCGGAAAAAGTGATTGATGGCGTATTGGTCCGGAAGGCGGCCGTGATTAACGCGGATTCAGAATACGCATCCTATTTTTCAGAGGTGCCGGGATTAACAAATGTTCTTTGGTACAGCTATTCCGGAAAGCAGGGATTGGCGCCAACGGATGTAACTTTAGACGAATATGGATCGCAGTTTGCCGTTCAAGGGACCTCGATTTCGATTTCATTGCCCGGTCGGTATAACATAGAAAATGCGCTGGCAGTGCTCGCGGCGTGTTCTTGGTTTGGAATTGATGTACAAAAGGCGGGTGACCGTATCAGCAATGCGCAGGTTCCAGGGCGATTTCAGCGCATTGAAGCAGGTCAGCCGTGGACCGTTGTTGTGGACTATGCGCCGGAGCCGGAATCCTTTAAGCGCCTATATGAGGCCCTGCAGTTTATCCCGCACCATCGGACGATTCAGGTTCTTGGTTCGTGCGGTGGCGGTCGCGATGTGGCTCGGCGTCCGATTCTCGGTCGGCTTGCCGCTGAACGGGCCGATCTGGTGATTGTGACAAACGAAGATCCGTATGACGACAATCCGAATGCGATAATCGATCAAGTAGCTCGCGGAGCAATTGACGCAGGAAAAAAAGAAGGGGAAACGCTGTTTAAAATTCTTGATCGGCGCGAAGCGATTTTTAAAGCCATGGAATTGGCTAAACCGGACGATCTTGTAGTGCTTACCGGTAAAGGCTGTGAGCCGTGGATTTGTCTCGCTCAGGGGAAAAAAATTCCATGGGATGAGGCGGCTGTTGCGCGTGAAGCAATTCAGGCTATCCATTCTTGATTGAATCCAGCTAAGTTTTATGCTCAATTTTTCTACCCTTTTTGAACTTAAACCAGAAGAGCGCGTTTATAAAGTCGTGCGGCGTCATCCTATAACGCTCTGGCCGCGTCTGATTTTAGCCGGTGTTCTTATCGTTATTCCTTTTCTCTTTTTGTTTTTTATTACGCGGTGGCAAGTATTCGGCGTTATTGTTTTCGCATTTGCGGAAGCTTTAGGTTTAGTTCTCGCGATTCGCGCATTTCTTATCTGGGATTCGACTGTTTTGATTATTACCTCGCACCGGATTTGTCAGATTCGTCAACATGGCTTTTGGAAACGGTCAATTCTTGAGACGCCGCTCGCGTTTGTCCAGGAGATCGTCGCAGATCGACGCGGGTTTTTTCAATCCATTTTTCCCATCGGGACGCTTGTGATTAAAACGTCTGATCAAAATGCCGCATTGCCTGGTCTTATGACGTTCGTGCCGCTTCCGGAACAGATTCGCCAAACGATTAACGATGTGCGTGAAAAAAAGATCTGGCAGAAAACGGTCGGAGGATCTGATCAGGACCAAGGAACTAGCCCAAATCTTATGGCTCGGATTAATGATTTGTTGGATGAGGCTGATGAGCAGACGCTTTTGATGGTTGAATCCCTGCTCAAAGAGCGGCTTGATCAAACGCCGGTAAACGAAGATCTTTCACGGTGACGGGCTT
>DASTLG010000133.1:0-13452 GCA_035715245.1 Patescibacteria group bacterium | reverse complement strand
CTTGAGCTTGCTTTCCATGGTCACGGGTTCGCCCATCTGTGTCTCCTTGCGGTTGGTTTACTTACACATCTTTTCTCGTTCGGTGGCTCCGAACGAGACCATCCTTACCGGAACTCCTAGGCTATTTTGCAGCAAACCGGCGCAGAGCTCATAAAAAGTATTTTGCTCCGCACTCGGTTCAATTGTATATGTGCTGATTTTTGGAATACAGGTTCGCAACCGTTCCCCGAGCTCTCTTTGATGAGTGAGCTGGTCGGCATTGTCATCGACACAAACACGGATGTCACCCGAGGGAGTAAAGTAGATTTGATCCTCCGCGTTTCCGTAGGCGTGACAGAGATGCCAGGCCCCGTTTTTTCGAATCTGATCAAACCAGGTAATCGCGAGCCCATCGAACGCGCTCGGACCGCCGCAAACAGCGATCGCGTAACGCAGGAGTACGAGATCGAGCGGGCCGACGCGAACTTTCCCCTGAAAGCGATTTTCCTGCTTATGGCTTCCAGGGAGCAGCGAGTCGTTCATCAATGGATCGGCTGTCGGCATAGGACCAGCGCCATGCCGAATCTGATAGGCACGCGTAACGCCCAAGTTCACAATCTTTCCGTGAAAGCCGGCGTCCGCAAGCATGGCACAGGTGAATCGTGGCAGCGTCCGGAGAGCGCTCGTGTGAGGGTGAAATCCCTGAAAGCGATCCGTAAGCACGCCGTGCGATTTTTCGACAACCGCCGCGCCTTTTCGGTTGAGAATGATTCGTCCGAGAAAGTCGTGATCAATGATCGTGGCACGTTCTGCCACCTCACGGAACCGCTCGACAATATGACTAAGGAAATTGTCGTCGTTCAGACGATCAATCTCCTTGTCGACGGCTGGTTGATCCGCTCGCAGAAACGGTTGCGCGGTAATCGGCACAAGATCCTTACGGACTTGGTCGCGCACGGCCGCGAGCCGATCACGCAGATCGGGCCGTTTGAGATCTGCCGCAAGGATGACGCACTCGGGAATCCGCTCCGCATCCCGAACCGCTTCACCAACACCTGTGCCAATGGTTCCGCGCGGTTCGTTCCCGCGAGCCATCTCCTTAAGGCGCGAGGCGATCCCGTGGTAGGGCGTCGCGCAAAGCACCGTCTCGTCGATGGTCAGCAGATCAAACGGATTGGTGACGCCGTGGCCGTAGCGCAGAGCATTCGCCTCGTTGAGAAGACCAATCGGCAACGCAACAAAAGCGGATGACAAATGTGTTTTCACACCTTCAAAGGTGCCGCACCCCCACTGGCTAAATGCGAAGCTCTCGCCAGCAGAGGTGCGAACACCATGGCTTCCCTGCGCACCGCCGACCTTGATGATCGTGTGCACGTCCTTCATCGACGTGATCTTATGGACCACGCCGCCCTTGCCACCGTCTCCAGGACCGAGATCGGTGACGATGTAGACTTTTTCGGTCTTCATGTCTCCTCCTTCGGCCCCAGAGGCCAGTAATTTTGGTTGATCAGAGCCAGTTAATCTCGCCCTTCTTGTCCTTGTCGGTCTCCGCGTTCTTGCCCGCCTCGTTCGATTCTTCGAATGCCTTGAGCTCTTCAGCCGTGAGCGGCCAGAGGTCGGTCTTGCTTTTGAACAGGTCGTTGATCTTGGGTCGACGATTGTAGTTCGGCAACGCCGCCTGAACCTCGATCGGGATTCGAGCGACGGAGGTCGCAATCGCCTTAGCGTCCTTAGCATTGACGTTATTTTCCCTGAGGAAATCGACGACATCGCTCAAGGCGAGAGTCCCCTCAGTCAGGCCAATAATAACTGCCTGCTCCTGCGGCAGCATCTCCGTGCTAGGCAAGGCGATAACGCGATCGTCGCCGAAGATCTCGGTCCAGAACCGCGTGGTCTCCGAGTTGCGGCCCACTTGCAGGAAGAAGGCGTGTGCCCGCTTGAGCAGATCCTCCACCACTTCGGCTGTGGTTGGCAATTCGTTCTTGTCGATCTGGTAACCATTTGCGGCCGCCTTCTCGAACACTTCCTCGCCGAAGATGCGGATGAGCTGTTGCTCGTCGAGAAGCTTGCGTGCAGGCGCGTCCGAGACGGTGAAGTCGTAGGACTTGAGCCCAATGCGATTGATGTAGGCAGCGGTCAGGTAGGCGGCGCCAAAGAGCCCGTAATGCGGATCTTCAGGGAAGTCACCACCAGCACGCTCCGGCACCATGAGCGTGAGCTGGTGGACAATCTTCTCTGCCTCCATTTCGAACTGTGGACGACAGAGAACGAATCGGTCGCAGATGTCACCAAAAATGCCGGTGGCCATCTGGACGTCACACCCGGGCAGGACGCCCTGATCGAGCCCGAAGGCAACTGGCAGAACGCGCAACGCCACGTCGACGTTGCCGCCCATACTGCCGGTGGTATCCACACGGGTCTCGACCGGCACGGGCGTGCCGACCGTCACGCGGAAGAGGCCGGATTCGGTCTCTTCGAACCGCATGAGCGAACGGCGGATGGCACCGTAGCCAGCCGGGTCAACAAGCGGATCGAGTTTGCCCGTCTCGTGTGCCTTCTGTTCCGCTTTCGCCGTGACCGGCCCCTCTTCTTCCGGGGGAAGTTCGTCGACTGCCCGCTTGTACGTCTCTTCTGAAAGCGTTCTGTTTCCCACGGTTCTCCTCCTATCGCTGGTACGTGGTGAACGGATGAAACTGCCGACCCCAAAGCCTGGTGATGAGTCCGTAAAACCGCTGGTGCGCGCGTTCAGCGCTGCCCTGATTGCTTTCTGCAAGCTCCTGCAGAGCAACTAGGTAGTCCGCCTCCTTCTCCTCGAATTCCGCGGGCAGTCCCTTGTCGTCGCTGATGAGCTCGATGACCACAGACGCGATCTTCTTGATCTCCCCACGCTTGATCTCGTCCGGGATGCGTCCGTTCGCGTGCTCCTTCGCTTTTGACCAGTCGAAGATGAGCACATAGTGTTGCTTTGGCTCAATCAAAATGTTTGAAGCGTCGAGCCGTCCAACGCTGATCCCCTCACTGTGCGCGAAGACAAACAGCTTGAGCAGTTTGCCCAAAATCCATGCGCTCGTTCGAAGATCCACGCGTTGATGATCCTTCCCGATAATGTTACTGATCGGGACCATCTGCTCGACGCGCTCGACATTGCGAAACGCGAGAATGTTGATCCGGCGATTTCCCTGCTCGGGACAGACGAACGTCTCCACAAGCTCGGGAAATTCCAGGTTGTAGTTGAGGAATGATTTCTCATCCTTCCTCTTCTTTGCGTACTTGAGTTCCAGCTCGCTCGCCCGACTGGCGAGCTCCCTGAGAAAGTACGCATTTCGATCGAGCTCGCCGTTGTTCGCCTTGTCCGTAGCAATCTGGAGCAGTTTTTCGCCATCGGCTCCTTCCTGACTGCACCGATAGAGCCGGTATGCTCCTGCATCTGCCACGGCATCGCCGGTAACCTCGTATCGTCCGTTTCGGCCCGCGATGAACATCGGATGCCTCCTTTGAACAATTCCTTTGAACAATCTTTGGATTGTCGAAGAGCGGCGAATTCCTCAACCGCACCCGAAATCGTGAAATTCGAGTGATCTTTACCATAAATTAGCCAAGATGTCAATCTCCACCAGCCTCAAGAAAGAATCCGTTTTTTACATAAAATTACCTGTATTTTACATTGACCTTTTTAAGATTTGGAGTATGGTGATGCCGCACAGAAGAACTTTGACCCGCTGAGAAAGGAGCACACCATGGGAGGAGGAGGATCGTATTACGATCGCGATGTCCACGATGGATATGCCCGAAGCAGTCGAGGAACCTCGGACGCCGCGGAACAGGAAATGTCACGTCAGTCCGTCGATCGCGGGCTTCTTCCCGAGAAGCGCCAACTTGTCTGCGAGGCTGAGAGCCCGGTTGTCTATGCCTTCGATGTCACAGGATCCATGGGCAATCTGCCCGTGATCATCTATGACAAAATGCCCATGATGGTTGGCCAGATCTCCGAACACGGCTACCTACAGGATCCAAAGATGAGTCTGGCCGCCGTGGGCGATATCCAATGTGATCTTGCACCGATCCAGATCGGCGACTTCGCTGAGCTCCGCCGGTTGGACGATTGGCTGAAGCGCATCTGGCTTGAGGGCGGCGGCGGCGGACAGGACGTCGAGTCCTATGAGTTCACCGCCTATTTCCACGCACGTTATCTCGATATCTCCAAGGCAAAGAAGCCTTTCTTCCTGTTCACGGGCGACGAGGGATTTCGAGATATGCTCTACGCGAGCGATCTGGCGCGCCACTTCGGTGGCGAGCACCAGGACATCGAGGCCGACGCGGTGTTCGCAGAGTTGAGACGCAAGTTCCTGGATAACGTATTCTTGATTCATCGACGCTACAGCAAGGATCACCTGGATCCGCGTATCGTATGCCAGTGGAAACGCGTACTCGGCGAGAATCACGTCATCATCCTGGGTTCCGACCAATCAATCGCCGACGTCACGCTCGGCTTGTTCGCCATCGTAACCGGCGCCCGCACCCTCAAAGAGTACCTGCGGGATCTGAAGACCGCACGCGACAAACCCCAGTCGGACGAGCGCGTTCGCGAAGTCGAACGGTCGCTTAGTCCGATTGCTGAGGCGCGCCTCGTCAGTCGTCCGGATGAAGCTCCGACAAGCGAAACTCCTCAACCGATCAAGTGGCTCTAGCCTCTAGGATCCTGGCCCGTGCATATGAGCGCACGGGTTTTTTTGTTTAATCGATTGACATGTTCATTCTTTTCCGCCATAATGATCCGTCCCATTTGATCCTTCACAAAGAAAGAAGGACACGTGATTCGACCAGACGAAGAACGCCCATCTCATCGACAATACATTGTTTTTGGTCTCGGATTTGGCGACGAAGGAAAGGGAACGACAACCGACACCTTGGTCCGCCACGCCGGCGCCCATACGGTCGTCCGCTATAACGGCGGACCGCAAGCTGGACACAATGTTATTTCTCCTCAAGGGATCTGGCACTGCTTTGCTCAGTTCGGATCCGGTACGCTTACAGGCGCCAACACATACCTCACATTTTACATGCCCGCTGAACTGGAAACGCTCCTTGCGGAAGCTAACGTGCTCGCAACAAAGGGCGTCCCGGAGCCGCTGAAACAGCTCACGATCGATGCACGTTGTCTCGTGATCACACCGGGACACAAGCTCGTTGGTCAACTCCGTGAAATCCAGCGCGGAGAGCATCGGTTTGGTTCGTGCGGCATGGGTGTTGGCGAAACAATCCAAGACGCGGAACGAGGACTTGACATCACGGTGCAAGACCTCCTCGATCCTGTTTTCGGTCCACGTAAGCTTCACGATGTTCTATTGACCAAACAGCACGAAGCAGAAAATCTGCTCAAAACAGACGCTTCAGCGGATGCACACGAACGCATGCGATATTTTCGTCCGCGACTTCAGTCAGAGGCGCTTTACACAGAATACAGCCGCATCCTTCAGCTCCTGGACGGCCATTTGGATTTTGACGGCACTTGTCTTCAACAGACAATCAGCCGCGGACCCTGCGTCTGGGAAGGAGCCCAAGGAGCACTGCTGGATCGAGATAACGGTTTTGCTCCCTACGTAACTAAGTCGCGTGCAACTTGGCACAATGCTCAAGACCTTCTTACAAGCTCCTCTTCGACCGTAAAGATTGGCGTGCTTCGAACATTTGCCCATCGTCATGGCTGCGGACCGTTCGTCACTGAGAACAATCGGCTCTTGAACGCCCTTCACGATCCGCGAAATCCAGAGAACCGCTGGCAAGGATCATTCCGTGTCGGCGAACTCGATCTCGTGGCGCTTCGCTATGGTCTTCACCTGAACGGCGGCGCTGATTGGCTTTCGCTCTCGCATTTCGATCAACTCTCCAGCTTTGACGAAATCCGCGTCTGCACGTCTTACCTTTATAATGGATGCGAAGACGATCTCGGCGACCGTTTCCAGTGGGAACGCCGTCCGAATGGACAATTTGTGATTACCGGCATTTTGTCAGCGCGATCCGACCCGCCACGCCCGTCCGTTGCGGATATTCTGTTCCATTGCAATCCGTGTCATTGGCAAAATTTTTTCGTCTGGTCATCGCGGATCACATCAGGTCACCGTCTGCCGGGGCGCGCACGCACCTTTCTCCGCTGGCTCGAAAGCGCTGACGGACTAAATACACCCGTCGGAATCATCTCCTTTGGTCCACGCACAGATCAAAAACAGTTCCTTTTCTAGCAGTCCTCTCCGCCGTCGGCTTTTGCAGGCGGCTTTTTTAAATTTTAATTAAGCTTCCAAATGGCAAAATTTAAATAGGAAGCAAAGCTTACCCAGAGAATGTATGGCGCAAGGAGCCAAGCTGCTGGACGGGAAATTTTTGCAAAAGCGATGATCGCGGCAAGAATGGCGAACCAGAGAAACACAATTTCAATAAACGCGCCGCCCGGAGAATGCAAGCCGAAGAAAATTATTGACCAGAGTGTATTCAATATCAGCTGACCGATAAATATGCTAAGCGCGATCTTTACGCCTTTGTGATCAATTCCTTTTCTCCAAATAAGAAACGCCGCAAGACCCATAAACGCGAACAACACCGTCCAAACCGGACCGAAAATCCAGTTTGGTGGTGCAAACTCCGGTTTAACCAGTTTTGCATACCAGCCAGCGATGGATGGGGTCGTGAACAACACGCCAACCACGCCGGCGAATTCGGATCCCGCTATCGTAATGATGAATTTCGCAAGATGATTCAAGCGCATATTTTTTTCATTCCGTCGTTGTCCCGTCAAACTCAGGCGCATCAGTTTCCGCTTCTGCTTTCGTGACACGCACGATTCCGTCTTTATGGTGCGCCGGCGAATAAATTGTGTAGAGATTTAATCGTTCCGTTTCGGATGTGTTCACCACATTGTGACGCGCCCCGGCCGGTACCATAACTGCCGAGCCGTCTTTGACGTCGTATTCATTGCCGTCAATAATCACTTTTCCTTGGCCTTGTTCAACGCGGAAAAACTGATCGTTGTCCGGATGCGTTTCCATGCCGATTTCCTCTTTCGGCTTAAGCGACATGAGGACCAATTGACTGTGCTTCGCCGTGTAAAGAACCTTGCGATAGTTCTTGTTATCCAGCGTTTCTTTCTCGATATTTGTGATAAATCCTTTCATAAATTTTGTGTATGCTTATTTTATGAAATATTGCTTTAAATCTCAATAGTATCTCATCAATTAAAATTACTGACTTCCAAAAAATATTTACGATAAAATAAGCAGTTTGACAACTAAAAAACGCCCTGGCTAACCAGAGCGCTTGAAGCGAAATGAACTACTTCTTGACGTTGTACCCGAACGCGTGAGCCGCGCGCAGGTAGAGCGCCGCGGACCAGAGCTGCTCGGCCGCGCCATACCCCTTGCCGGTTTCGGGATCATACCATTCGTAAAATCCATCATGGTCCGTGTACTTTTGGAACGCCTTTTCCGCGAGCCCCCGTTCGCCCATCTTGAGAAGGGCGATAATGGCATAGCCGTGAATGAACGGCCACACCACGAAAGACTGCTTCATACGATCCGACTCGAGCAACACCTTTTCTTCCGGTGTTACGGGATTGGGTCGGCAGTCATTGGAGAGATAGCCCATCGGCGTGTCGAACTTGGCAAACGAATCGAGCACCGCCGAATAGCGCGACTGCGGGAAGATATCGTAGAGCACGCCCAGCGCCTGGCCGAACGTGTCCGCCGTATTCGTGCCGAGATGGTCACGGTACCCGGATCCAGTCCAGAACCACTCATTGATCTGCTGTCTTACATCACGAGCCATCCCGTCGATCCTTTGCAGTGAAAGCGCTCGATACCAGAGGCAGTTATTGCTCAGGAGAATATCGTTTAGCAGGTCCGTGCGCGTGTCGCGCCAGTCCGCGCCGAGGACCAGGCCGGCCGCGCCGCTTTGATGACGAAGCACGTACCCGATGGCCTTCTCACAGCATTCACCCAGTGCCAACGGCCAGGAATTCTCCCAATCAAACTCTCCGCACGCGAGGACGAACAAAAATTCACTGTCCCTGGTCCATGGCGACAGGTTCTCGACACTGTCCTCGAGATAGCGCTTGAGCACGAACGACATCTTGCCCTGCTCGATGCTCCGCGTGATCTTGTCACGCAGGAACGCCTTCTCGTCGTCGAGGAACAGGATGGGAATTTTGCCGTCTTCCCCCTGACGTTTGATGAGCTGCTGGATATGCGCTCGAATCACATCATGTCGGCCAAGCAGAGCGAGCGCCGGCGCTCCAGCGAGTGCGAAGTCACGCGTCCAGAGCTGGTTGGCGTAACGTCCGCGCGAAGCCCACAGTCCCATTTCCATGGGGCTGATACAATTCTCGACGAGCCTGCGCGCGGCGGTGATCTTGGCTTTTATCTTTTGCGTGTCCATGAGCTCTCCCGGGTTCAGGTTGCGAAAGAACGAACAGAAAAAGATACCTGTTTTTAGCCAGTTTGTCAATCTTGAAACGTGGTTTGATCTACCCACTCCTTCAGCAGAGCTGAAAAATCTAAGCCGCTTGCCATGAGCGCTTTCGGTAAAAGCGAGGTCTCCGTCATTCCCGGTATCGTATTTATTTCCAGAAACCAAGGGGTTCCCTCTTTATCCACGATGATATCCGTTCTGCTAACGTGCCTGCACCCGATCGTCTCATGCGCTTTTAACGCGATCGATTGGAGTTGTGCTGTTAATTCCAATGAAATAGGCGCTGGACAAATTTCTTCAGCGAGTCTACTTGCGTTGTACTTGCTCTCAAAATCAAAAAAATCAGTTTTGGATTTGATCAGAATAACCGGCAATGGGTTCGTTCGTCCGCTTGACTCAACGACACCCACCGTAAATTCCCGGCCTTCAATGTAGTCCTCCACCAAAATCTGATCAGAAAATTTTCGCGCTTCTTGAATAGCTGTATCAAATTCGATTTGAGAATGAGCAGGCCTGCTCGCTACACTGCTTCCACCATCAACCGGTTTCACGAATACCGGATGCCTGTACATACAAGAAATAATCTTATTCAGGACAATCGATCCAGGAACCCTGATATCAACAAACGACGCCATAAGTTTTGCTTTTGCCTTATCTATTGCGATCGCATGAGCTTCGACATCAGAAAAAAGATACGGAATGTTCATGGTGCGCAAAAGACCCTGAATCGCCCCATCTTCCCCGCCACGGCCGTGGATCACCGGGACAGCCACAGCAAACTCATTCCTTTGCAACAAAAATCTTTCCCTATCGTTTGGAAAATCAAAAACATCAACGTTGAAATTCTGTTCCAATAAACACTGCACATTCTTTGCAGATCGTAAGGAAATCTCGCGCTCCGAGCTCGTACCGCCGGTAATAATGGCAACTCTTTTCATTTTTAAACCCTATAACAAAAACTGTTTCTTTTGAAGCCAGTTGGCTCCGCGTCGCGGATAGCACTAGAATCAGTTATAAAGTACTTTACTTGACTAAAGTAGTCAGACAGCCTATACTTTTTCCATGCAATGGGACAACTCCCGTTCCGATGCGCTTTTCCGCGCTATTCTGGAACTAAAAAACCTTGAAGAAACCAAGCGGTTTTTTCGTGATTTGCTGACAGACGAAGAAGTTGTTGAATTTTCTAAGCGCTGGCAGGTCGCCCAAATGCTGGATGCTGAAATGCCGTATATTGAGATTCAGAGAAAAACCAGGCTCAGTTCAACAACAATTGCTCGAATTTCCAAGTGGCTCAAAAGCGGCATGGGAGGGTATCGTTTGATGCTCGATCGTATTTCTCACCATGGCCATACGTTCCCCTCTCGGGTAAAAGAGCGGCCGATTTGAGTATTATTAAAGAATCGATATGACAAGCCCCTCTTTTCCCAGAGGGGCTTTGCGTATACTCACTCGTCTTCATCTATGAAAAACATTCTCTTTATCGGAGGAACACACGGAAATGAACCGATCGGCGTTCGGGCACTAAAAAAACTCGAGACTCGTATCGAAGGTTTCGACTGGATTATTGGCAATCCGCCAGCTTTGGAAGCTAAAACCCGGGAGTTCGAAGGCGATCTTAATCGCAGTGCACCCGGAGATCGATCTTCGACGCAATTCACAAAACGCCGTGCGGCTGAAATTGTTGAACTTTCCCAAAGCTACCGATGGACGATCGATATTCATGGCACGAACGCCTTTACCGGTATTTTCGTCATTATCACTAACCCAAAACAGGAAAACCTTGAACTTGCATTGCGATTACATATTCCACGTATCGTGATCTGGCCCAGCTTCTCCGAAGAATTGACGGGCCCATTAAGCGGATATGTTCGCTGTGGGATCGAGATCGAGTGCGGGCCAAAAGACATGCCGCGCGTTCAGAAGAGACTCGCGGAGATTCTTGAAGATTTTGTTCAACGATCTAACGGCAATCAGAACGAAGATCTTGCGTCTCGCATTCCTCAAACCACGGTCTACGAAGTGTACGGGTCGCTTAGAAATGCAGACACAACCGGCTTCGAAGAGTTCGTCGAAACAAACATAAACGGCGAATGCTTTTTTCCCTTGCTTATCGGTCGTTACCAAGAGCGCAACGGCATCGCATGCTACAAAATGCGAAAAAACAAGGAGGCCCTGTCATGTCTCATGCCGACATCGTCGTCCGCCGTTTTCAGTCTTCCGACATCGACAACCTGATCGTTTTGTATCAGGCGTGCTTCGCCGAACCGCCGTGGTTTGAATCGTTTGATCCCAAAGCGCTGACTGCAAAATTCACTGAAGCCGCTTCATGGCCGGATGCCGTTTTCCTTGTCGCCGCACAGCGTAACGAAGTCGTCGGAGGAACGATCGGTTTTGACTTCTCCCGAAAAACCGATCTCGCCTCACTCATCCAGACGAAAATCAAACCGTGTTTCTATTTGAGTGAACTCTTCGTGGCCGCGTCGATGCGCAGGCAGGGCATCGCCGATGCCCTCATGAGAGAACGGTTCATTCGTGCTCGCGGGAATGGCTATATCAAAGCCGTGGTACGCACATCAATCAATCAACCCATCATCCGCTCCATCTACGAACGACTAAGTTTTCAGGTCGTCGCAACGCAGGAGGTGGAGTCTATAAAAATGGTCAATAGAGCACCCGTTATGGCAAGAGACCAACGAATTATTCTTGCCGGAAACATCCCCTAATCTAAATGGCACTCCTTTAGAATCTGAGAAAATCGGATTCGAGAGGAGTGCGTTTTTTTAACATCTGTCGCGTGCTCGTCAAAAGGTAAAAATATTCCGGGCTATTTTTTTTAAACTATCTGCTGATTGCTTTAATTGCCTCATCTCGCTTTCATTAAATTTCAAAGCGAGTTTTTCCTTGATTCCTTCACGTCCAATTCTCCCAACCTTTCGCTTTCAAATATGGATTGTATTGCTTACCCGTAAAGATAAAGCTTCCTGGATACAAAACGTTAAAATTGCTATCGCCTATTTAAACATAAACCGCCCGACAGAGCGAACAGCTCCGCGGGCGGCCGAGTGAAGAACGTCAAGCAAGAAGACCGGCGATGATTGTTAGATTCTCTTGAAGAATCTTCGTCTTGAACTGTTCCTCCTCGCTGTCGAAACAGTCGGCGTTGTCAAGATTCAGCCTGTCGTACAAGCAGTTTTCAAGCCCAGAGCAGAATCTTATTAGAGCCGGTCGCTCCATTTTCTTGAATCCAGCGGTTCTTTCTTCAAAGGTACCAATCTTCTGACCAGTTCTCTGCTCGATTTGGGCAATAAGTTCGAGCTCTCTTTCAGTGAAACCCATGGCGATGCTCCTTTTTTTTGGCGTCGTACCGTGAAACCTTGATTTTTGTAGTTAATTATAAGACATTTGTCAAGATATTCGGGCTTGTCGGTATGCCATTCTAACCCAACGCACCACTATTAGATCGGAAATTTACCATTATCGATAAACCACACGCGTGACGATGGTGGTGATGCTCACCCTTCAATAAAGGCTTTCGCCCCTCTTATCCTCTTCACCTTCGGCGGATCGGTCACCCTCTGCATGTAAAACCTCTCAGTTTTACCATTCCCACGGTTCGCTCTCCCAACCCCTATGAGGCAAAATAAATCACCCCGTGTTTGGGGTGATTTATTTTGGCCACCTCTCTTTCAATTCTTGACAATAGTTCCCGTCAAAATCTCATCCAATTTCATTTCAATACGCTCAAGTCGCTCATTGATCTGGCGCATGCCATCATCTCGAGAAGGCTGCGCATGTGACGGTCCAAAGCCGGGTCGCGTATCACGAAAGGCAGGTCGTTCAAAATCGCCGCCATCTTTCTTGAAGCAATTACTGCAAAGAACTGGTTTGCGGCCATTTGGTTTAAAAGGCACTTCGCAGTCTGCCCCGCATTCGGCACAGATAGCCGCATACATGGCACGCCCTTCCCGATCGCGATCAAATCCGCCGCCCCAAGACTTCTTCGCGCCAAACTTCCGAAAGCCGCGACCATTTCCGCCGCTCGCGTGGCCATGTTGTCTATACATAATTCGAAAAGAATACGCGGATTCTTCGCTTTTGTCAAGCAAAAGGCAGTCGGCTGGTACATCCTTCGTCACACCTTCGCCTCGCAACTCGTAGCTGAAGGCGCACCGCTCATCGCCGTCAAAGAACTTCTTGGCCATGCATCCATCACCATGACGATGCGATATGCCCACCTGCAACCATCCGCATTCAGATCCGCCGTGGATGTTTTGCAACGCGCAGAAGATCGTGAAACAGCAGCGGAATGTCAACCCGCCGTCAACCTAGAACAACTATTGGCAACGGTAAAAATTGATTCTTAAATCCTGCGTTTGATTTTATGCCCACAAACATTGGAGAAAATCAAAACACGCCAGATGATATGGCGTGTCCTGATTTGGCTCCGAGGGTGGGGATGGTGCTCCTCTTGCGGAAACCTTCGGGTTTCCGCAGCCCTTCCTCCGCATGCAAAACCTCTCGGTTTTACCATTCCCACGGTTCGCTCTACTATCGCTCGAGGCATAAAAATACCACCCGTAAATTGGGTGGTGTTTTTATGGCTCCGCGTCGTGGAGAATGTTCGAACCGCGATAGAGGGGCATAACGGCTACATCTCGATCCCCAAGCTCACAGTGGCAGAAATGCTTTATTGATCGTTTTGTTTCAGATTGAACTCACCAATCAACTAATAGGTGTTGTTTTTTAAATAAAAAGATGGTTATTTGGTATAACCAATTTTTACTGCCGGATAAAGAGCGGCAATTAACATTAGATGCTTGTGAACTTTATCTTCAGACTCACGGGCTTCGGCTGTGATGTTAGGCCTAAAGTGCATGACTAGCCCATAGTCTTTTCCGGTTGGAATAAAATTGACACTTTTTTTAATAACCTTTTTATAAGCCCAATGGAGTTGAGACAGTGGATATATTTTGAAATGAAAGTAGCTTTCGGAAAAAAGAAATTTATCTGTTAAGC
>DASTLG010000132.1:0-5183 GCA_035715245.1 Patescibacteria group bacterium | reverse complement strand
CAACCGGCAAGCGAATGAGCCTGCGAGACAATAAAGAACGTCGCCTTTAAATGGTATTTTTTCAGCACGGGAAATGCATATTGATACTGATCGCGAAACCCATCATCAAACGTGATCAAAACAGATTTTGTCGGAAGCGATGATTGTCCTTTGCCGATAGCGGACAGCAGATCATCGGGTGTGATCGTTTCATACCCGGCGAGCCATAACGAATGCATCTGTTCTTCAAAGGCTTCCGGCGTCACCGTATATTCGCGATCGGCTTTTGAAAAATTCGGCCGCATCGGACGAATATGATGGTACATGAGTACAGGGACACGGACAGCTGTTTCGCCCGGTTTGACCGATGGATCGCCTGCGATACGCTCTAAATATCCAAGCGGAGGATTTTTTAAAAAACTGGAATCCGTTGATGTCGCTCCCGTATCAGGATCCGGAAATTCCGCCGGTGCGAAAAGCGCGGCATCATTGTTTCGAATTAAATTTGCCGCATCGGCCCAACGGGGCTGGAAATGCCCAACAAAAAGAACCGGCATGACAATTGCCATGACTGCAACAAAAACAAACAGCGTCAAAAGATTCTTCACAATTCCTGAGCGATAAATCAACTCAGACTTTTTTAAACCTTGGAATGTCGAAATGCGCTTTTACGATGCGCGCGGCCGATCTTTGCGGCGGCCAATCCCCGATGAAGCTTGCCGTTTTCCTTACGAACAGCAAGCTGTCCGCACGCCGCGTCTATTTCTTCGCCAAACGTAATGCGATATGTCGAAGATACGCCAAGCTCGTGAAGCCAGGTTTGAAATCGTTCACGCGCCTCGCGTTCCGTTGCCGAATAGGCTCCGGTCGGATGATATTTTATCAAATTCACGTGCGCCAGGCGAGCATAGGGACGCAAAAGATTGGCGAGTGCAACCGCATCTTCTTCGCGGTCGTTTACACCCGCGATGAGCAGATATTCAAACATCACCTTCCGGTTCGTCTTTTCCATGTATATCCGCACGGCAGACATAAGTTTTTCAATCGGATAAACCTCATTAACCGGCATCAACCGGGAACGGACGGCATTTATAGCACCATGAAGAGAGATGGCCATATTCAACTGGATAGGTTCGTCGGCTAATTTTAAAATCCCCGGAACAATGCCGCACGTTGAAATACTCATATGACGCGCCCCCAAACACAATCCTTTTTGATCGTTCACTATTTTTAATGCGCTGACCACGGCGTCATAATTATGAAACGGCTCCCCCATTCCCATAACGACCAAATTTGAAAGGTGCTCGCCTTTTGCTTTTAAATAACGCGCGGCGCATACGGCCTGATCCACGATCTCTTCACGTGTCAGATTACGGCGGAAGCCCATTGTCCCCGTGGCGCAGAAGGAACACGCCATCGGGCAGCCGACTTGAGACGAAACGCAAACGGTATTACGTCCCTTCAAATGGCGCATGATGACCGTTTCGATATTCGCCCCGTCAGAACACTGAAATAAAAATTTCACCGTCTGTCCGTGATCCGACTCCTCCCGCTTCACGAGCGCAAGCTCATCCCATACGAGCTCGGCTTTTGCCGCTTCACGGAATTCTTTAGAAAAAACCGTAACCGAATCCCAGTCGGGAAACAGATCGACAAAAAACGCCTGTTTGACTTGCGCCAGGCGATACGGTTTTTCTCCGCGTTCTTTAAGAAACGTGCTTAATGCATCAAAATTCATGATTTTGCCAAGCCCATTCGGCCATTCGTTTTGCGGTTGCAAACATACCTTCTTTTGTTTCTGCACCCATCACAACGACAATTAAATCTTTTTTGACTGCCGTTGCTTTATCTTCATTCGCCGGACGCACTTCCACCACCAAATTGTTTTTTGATTCGAGCAAGTATCCGGTTTTTCCGCCAATCAAATCAATATCAGGATCATTGATCAACGGAAGACTCGTGCTTTTAATCGTCTTTTTTTCACCGGTATTCAGGATGGAAAAGGTGTAAGCATCTGCGGATGCGGCTTTTTGAATGATTGGGTCCTTGAAGGCGGCTTCGGCAATCCGGGCAATATCGCGAGCGGTCGAAATATTCTTTGGATCCATGCCGGATGTATCGACAAAACGAGATCTCAAAGCGCCGGCCAGCCGAACCTCCTGGTTCATGCGCTTCAGGAACGCCATATTACCAATCTGAGTGATTCGCGCAAGGGCTGTCGCCGCATTATTCGCGCTCGCCGTAATGCTCGAATAGAGCAAATCAATCACGGTAAGCCGTGCGCCGACTTTCACACGCAAGCGGCCTCCCCCAACTTCGTCGACTTTTTTCAGCGAAACCACTTTATTCCAACTCATGGTTCGCGCATGAATAAAGGCAAGCGCATTCGCTAATTTTGTCAGGCTGGCCGCCACGCGGCTATGGTCCGGTTTAAATGAATAAAGCAGCTGATGCGTTTTTGGAACCATGATAACCGCTGAGGCGAATTCATTTGGGTACGGCACAAACGGCTCAGCCCCTGGTTTTTGTTGAACCATTGGCACGGTTTTTTTCGGCACCGAATTGCTTTTAACCGCCGCAAACACCTGGATCGGAGCCACCCAAGTCAGGAGACTGATAAGCATGAACGATGGAAGCAGGCGACGATACATATTTATGATTCTTTGATATGTACATTCAGCCATTCTGCAAGATAGGACATCAATTTCGGATCATTTTGAAATAAAAGCGTTCCATGGCCGGCAGCGGTATATGATTTGAATTCTTTCCCAGCACACGGCGCACGCTCCACAATTTTTTTTGCGGCGTCAAAACTTTCTTGATCATCACCGGCTGATCCAGCCGCCCAAAGCGATTGAGAGGCTAAAAGCCGCGGCGCGTAATCAAACGTTTCTACCCCATGGTAATTTTCTCCCGGCGAAAGAAGGGCGAGCGCCGGAATTTCCGGATGATCGATCATGGCCTGCAGAGCGAGATTTGCCCCAAACGAAGCCCCGACGATTCCAACCCGATTCAGCGGAAATCCGCGATGCATCAGCCAGTTGATAGACGCACTCACATCCTCACGAGAAGCCTGATGTTCCTCGTCGGAAAACGCTTGATAATGAATCGTCCGTCCGTCCTGTACTGTGCTTTCTCCATGTCCGCGCAAATCAATGGCGAGTGAAGCCATGCCGCTCGCGGTCAGGACCGATTGAAAATTCGCCCAACTTTCACGATCCATTGGCATCATATGAAGCAAGAGCACGACGCGTTTTGCATTCTGCGCCGGATCAAAAGATCCAACCAAAACAACTTGGTCTTGTGTTTGAATCACAACACGCTCTTTCATAGAAGAAATCCAATTACAAGAATAGCACTAATTGCTCTCATGAGCCCAGATTTATGGCAAAAAGCGCAAACATTCGCCTTTTTTAATCGAAACGGATCCGCGATCCTGGAGAAAGCGGCTTTGAAGAATTTTGCTGGTTAGATGGCGGCTTTGTTTGATTGTTCTTCGGCGATTCATCCGGTTTTGAATCGCCACTTGGTTCCGCTTCGCGTTCTCTTTCTCCGCGAGGCTCATTTGAATTATGCCCGTGCGGCGTTGGCGATGATGGCGGAGCCCCCGCTCGCCGTTCTTGTTCTTCTTTACTGATCTGCACAGGTCCGCCCTTTTTCCGCGATAATTCATCCAAAAGACTTTCGTCATTCTCTGGTTTCGCATCGCGCACGATTTTAATTTTTGCCGGCGGCAGATTCGGTTTTTTATTTTCCTGGGAAAAGCGATCACGCGGTGAATTTTGAACGATTCGAGGTCGATTTCTCGGCGGACGCGATGATGACTGCTGGTTTTTAAACGCGAATGAGGCCTCGGAAACATCAGCCGGCAGTTCTTTTTGATCTTCAAGAGGCGGCGGCGTGCGCATGATTTTTTTCAATTGCGTTCCTCGTTTTTCCCGCTCTTCCATTACGATCGGCCGGCATTCTGGGCAGTACATCGGTCGCGTTGGATCCAATTGGATCGCCAAATTCCACACCTTGCCGCAACGTGTGCAGGTATGGGGATATTGCGGTTTATTCTTCTTCGGTTGAGGCTTACTTGCTTCAATAGACGCAAGACGTTCAGGAGAAAACTTTAGATATTCGGTTGTATCTTCCTCAATCGAGGTTGTTAATCCCTGATTTGGGTTCACAACGGCCGGCCGAAGCGTTTCTTCACTGGATTCCTGCTCGACGGATTCGGCGGATTGATCCCGCCCTTCTGCTTCACGCTCTTCCTCGGTTTTAATTTCGGGATAATCCATTGCCGGCAGTTCTTCAGACTCAGATTTAAGCGGCGCGTTCGGCACGGTTTCCAAGCCGCTCCACTGCAAGACTTTTGTTTCAATGATGGCGCGGGCCTGGGCATACCGTTCGCGAGATACGGCGATCACTTTTTGCGCATTCCCTGTCCGTTCGCCAATCGGCGGAAGCGTATTGGCAGAGAATGGCTGTGTCGAAACGCCGTCAACCATGAGTTTCAAATAAATCTGCGTCTTCGCAAGATTCACCAGATCTTCGGGCGTAAACGTCGGCGCAAATTCCGTTTCCATGAATTCAGCATCTTTTGCGCCTACCCGCATCACGATCAGTGTTCCGACATTTCCAAAAATAGCCGGCGCTACTTTTTCATCCAATTGCTCGATGTACTGATGTGTGACAACGAGATTCAGCCGGTATTTACGCGCCTCAGACAAAATATGTGCAAATGATTCATTCGCAAAATTCTGAAATTCATCAACGTACAAATAAAAATCACGGCGATCTTCTTCCAAAATGTTTTGACGCTCTTGCGCGGCCATCTGCAGTTTGGTAATCAGCATGCCGCCCAAAAGGCGCATATTGTCTTCCCCAATGCGTCCCTTCGATAAATTTGCAATCAAAATTTTTCCATCATCCATGATCCGCCGAAGATTCAGCGTTGTTTTAACTTGTGCAACGATATTACGGATGACCGATGATGACAAAAATTGTCCAACCTTATTCTGAACCGGCGCGATCGCTTCGGTGGCATATTTTTCTGACCAAGAGGTAAATTCAGCCACCCAAAATGTTTTGACAATCGGATCACGAATTTTCGCAATCACGCGCGCTCGGTACTCCTTATCAACCAGCAGACGATTAATTCCTAAGAGGGTCGCGCCCGGATAATCAAGCAGTGCAAGGACGCAATTCATCAGAAT
>DASTLG010000131.1:0-6650 GCA_035715245.1 Patescibacteria group bacterium | reverse complement strand
CAAGGCGATTGGCCAAAGCGGCGATCCAGCTCTTCAAAAATCCACTGTTTCGCCGCATTTCCGCGAGCGTAAATCATAGGCAAAGAGAAGAAAACAATCGATCCATTTCCTGAGCGATCTTATTCCAGTCATATCGCTCATTCACAAGCATCTTTCCGTTCGAAACAAGACGCTCAGCGAGCGCCGGATCAGAAACAAGCTGCCGAACCGCCGCGGCAACAGATTCCGGATCGCGAGGCTGACAAAACAAACCGGTCTGCTGATCGGTCAAAAAATCCGGAATTCCGCCTACTGGGGTTCCGATAATCGGTAATCCAAGAGCCATCGCTTCAAGAAAAGCATTCCCAAGACCTTCGGAAAGCGAGGCGCGAACAAAAACATCACCCATCTGCAAAAACATCGGAAGTTCTTCATGAGTTTTTTTTCCTAAAAAGCGAACGCGATCATCCAATCCCTTTTGCGAGGACAGTCGTTTTAATTTTTCCTGGTCCTCCCCCTCTCCAAGGATGAGCAGTTTGTCATTTAACGGAAGGTAAGCAAGACTCTGAATGAGATCGTCGATTCCATTTTTCAATGAAAGCCGGGAGGCCGTCACAAGAATGACATCGTCTGAGCTATATCCGTATTCCTGACGCAGTCGTTCACGTTCTTCCCTGGAAAGCAGGGCCCGAAATCGTTCAAGATCAACACCGTTCGGAATAATTTCCGGAACGCCGCTAAATCCCATACGTTTTGCCCAATCGGCCAAAAAACGGCTGATTGCTTGCACGCTATTTGCGCGAGAAAATATTTTTTTATAAAAAACATCGAATACGCCTGCTCGCTGTTCATAATGCTCGAGCGGATCTCCTTCCTGCAGAGTAAGCAAAAGCCGCGCCTTCGGATGAAACAACGTATAAAGAAGCGCGGCAAATCCTCCATAACTCGCCATGAGCGACCAAACGAAAGTTGGTTTTGGAAGCCAGAGCGTTTTCCAAAACCCGAGAAGCGGAAGCAGGTATTTATCTCCGGAAAATCCAAATCCCGCCCGATGAATCGTGATATTGCCAATGCGTTCCGTTCTCGAGAGACCAGGCCGTAATTTCGCACAAATCAAATCAAACTGCCGTTCTGGCAGCCGGTCAGTAATCTCTTTCAAGGCGACTTCGGCTCCGCCAACCAAAGGGAAATACGCAGTAGAGAAGATAAGAATGCGGCTCTGCATAGCAAAAAACCTTACATGCCCTGCATGAGCTCAAGCTTACAAGTTAGCCATGCGATTGGCAATTCGTTATTCCAAGCAGGTTAGCTATGCGCCTCAAGCCAAGTTTCAAGCATGAGCAACATCCATAGGCGATTTCCATGATCGCGACCACGATCGTTTTCGAGTAAATAACGTCGGATCATGCGCGGTTCACAAAAGAGAGCCAGCTTCGCAGACGAACTCAGACATCGATCTATAAACAAGGAACGGAGGTCCGTTCGAAACCAGGCGCCAAGCGGAACTTGAAATCCGCGTTTTGGCCGGTGAAAAATTTCCGGCGGAATCAAATCCTTAAAAGCTTCATATAAAATACGTTTTGATTCATGCGGCGTCACAAGAAAAGACATTGGCAGTCTGGCCGCAAATGAAGCGAGTTCTTGATCTAAAAAAGGCGCACGCGCTTCCAATCCATGGGCCATAGTCGCCCGGTCCATTTTTACATTCAAATCATCCGGCAAATAAGAATTCAAATCAAATGCGAGCGCGCCTTCTGCTCCCAGTTCGTTCTGATAATGCGAACGAATAAATTGTTCAGCCGAGGCGCGTTCTGTGTCGATAAAAAAATCCGGTTTAAGGAGAAGAGACAATTCTTCTTCGGAAAAATAAGATCCCGCAAAAAGAGATGCGTACCCTTCCGCAAAGGATTCACGTGCGCCTTTGGCGGTTCGAATAAAACGCATTACTTTTGGATTCCGCCTCACAAATGACTTGACCGCACGGAGCACAGGCATGGAAGTAAAAAATTTCGGCAACTGTATTGCTCGCAAAAAATACTGATAACGCCGATAGCCGCCGAACAACTCGTCTCCCCCGTCACCCGCAAGCACAACCTTCACGTGACGACTCGTCTCTTTTGCAAGGAGCCACGTCGGCAATGAAGAAGAATCCGCATACGGGGCATCGTACAGAGAGCTGATCATGTCGACGAGCGAGGCAATTTCTCCCGCTTTTGCCTCAAATTCCTCATGTCGTGTGCCGAGCGTTGCGGCAAATGCGCGCGCTTGCGCTCGTTCATCAAAACCAAATTCGGAAAATCCCATGGTGAATGTTTGAAGCGGATGCGAAGACGCGCGCGCCGCTAATGCAGTAACGATAGAAGAATCAATACCGCCGGAAAGAAATGCTCCGACCGGCACGTCAGCAACAAGACGTAAACGCACGGCGTCTTCCATTAGCTGGCGAATGTGTTTCGCCGCTTGGATAAAATCGCCGTCAAATTTCGGCACTCGTTCAATCCGGTCATAGGAGGAAAGGGATAAGGTATGCTGTTTTACGGTTCCGAAATGTCCGGGCGGAAGCGCGCATAACCCCGCGAACCCCGTTTGCGGCGCCGGAACGTACTGCAAACCAAGAAATGTTCGGATTGCCAATCGGTCGATTTCCGGTTTTCGATTCAAAAGCAGCGCCTTTAACTCAGAGGCAAACAAAAAATTTCGCTCATCAATGGAATAATAAAACGGTTTTTTTCCAATCCGATCCCGCGCAAAAAACAGCATCTGCCTCGTTTCATCCCAAATCGCAAACGCAAACATCCCGCGAAGGCGCTTGAGCATCTTTTCCTGATCGCGTTCATAGAGATGGATCAGAACTTCTGAATCAGAATCCGAAACAAAACGAACACCGCTCGATTCCAGCTCGCGCCGCAATTCTTGATAATTATATATTTCGCCATTAAAGGTTAAACAAAGTGTCCCTGCGGCATTCGTCATTGGCTGACGACCGCGATCAGTGGTATCAATAATCGCGAGCCGACGGTGCGCCAATCCAACTGGACCATGCACCCAAACACCTTCTCCATCTGGCCCGCGATGCGCCAGCGTGTGGATACGCGAAACAAGCTCGTTTTGATCAACGGGCGTTCCATCAAATCTAATCTCGCCGGCGATGCCGCACATATCAATTTTGTTTTGACATTTCCTCGAACCTCAGCCTATCGTATCTCCATGAATCAGGCAAAAAACCGCGTTGTTGTGGCGATTACCTTGGCAGAACCGGGCGGCGCAACCTCCTTTGCATTTGGATTTGCTAAGTGGCTGAAATCTCAAGGTTATGATGTGACGGTCCTCGCGGGTGAGGGCCGCTGGCTTTTTGAACGCTGTCACGAAGCCGGCATCACCGCCCGCCGCATCCGCTTTCTCAAGCGTTCGCTCAATCCCTGGAATGATTACCGTGCCTATAAAGAAATAAAACGTGAATTAAAAGCCATCGCGCCGCAGGCGATTCATTTGAACAGTTCAAAAATGGGCGTCCTTGGCGGTTTCGCGGCTCATCAGGCAGGGATCCCAAATATTGTTTATCGAATCGGCGGCTGGGCTTTTTTAGAAGCCGTGATTCCGCCGATCTCGTGGCTCTACCGCTTAGCGGAAAAGTGGACGGCTCAGCATAAAAATATCATCGTTTGCGTGCATGAAGGAGATGAAAAAATTGCACGCAAAGCCGGGATTCGGCCAAAACAAAAACTCCTCACGATTCCAAACGGCATCGACCTCGCACGATTCGATCATGATCTCCAGCCGAGAGACCACGCGAGACATGCGCTCCAGCAGGACGGATGTCAGTTTGTATTCGGAACGATTGCGCATTTTTATCCGGCAAAAGATTTACCGCGTTATTTAGAAGCATGCGCCTTAGTGCATGAGCAAAAACCGAATGCGCAATTTGTTCTTATCGGTGATGGCGCGGAAAGATATAAAATTCGTCGAAAACGATATGAACTTTGTCTCGAGGATTGCGTCCATCTTTTAGGAACAATGGAGCAAGCATCCACACTCCTTCGAGGACTTGATGCATTTGTTCTTCCATCGGCAAAAGAAGGCATGCCAAAAGCTCTCCTCGAAGCCATGGCCGCCGCTCTTCCCTGTATCGCCACAGACGTCGGCGCGAATAAATGGATGCTGGAAGATGGCGGCGGATGGATTGTTCCAAAGCAAAATCCAAAAGCCTTAGCCGAAGCCATGATTTATGTTATGGAGCACCCTAACGAAGCAAAATCACGAGGCGCCCATGCGCGTTACCGGGTACAAAAAGATTTCCCGCTTGATCGGAATTACACAGAAAACGAGCGCGCGCTTATTGAAGCGATCGCTTAAGTTTTTTTCGGCGCCGATCCGTTGCCAGCAGTTGCTTTTAATTGATTAAATTGAACGGTCGTTCCCGGTGCCGCTTGTTCACCATAAGAAATCACTCGATCTCGAAGATCCAACATTCCGGCGACTTCATACCGAATCGCAAGCTCGGCATAATCATCCGGACTTCCCGCCGGCGTGTCAGGAAGACGATTAACCAGCTGAGAGAGACCATTTTTGTCGTTTAAATAAAGGTACGCATCCGCAATCGGAATCAAATCATGCGCATTCTGAAGAACATGCGGCCGTTCAACCGTTTGCGAGGCGATAATTTCCGAAGCGCCGTCTTTTTTATTTCCCAAATCATAGAACAAAGCGATCCCGTAAATCCATCGCGTTTCGCCGACTTGGAGATCAAAATCACGAACCTCTTTATAAATATCCATAACCTCCTGATTTCTCCCCTCAGCAGCATAAAGCGCCGCTAATCCAAGATACAGCTGCTGTCGTTTCGGACTTGTTTGAATAGCGGTTTTGAATTGCGCTTCGGCCACGGATGCGGCATCTGGAACATCTTTAATGAGATACGTCATAAGCTCCGCGTAAATGAGTCGCGGATTAGTATTCAATGGATGCCGCGCAATTTCTTCTTCCGTGAGACGGCGATCGAGTGCTAAATAATCTTTCCCATTCGAAAGAGACGACAGTTGATTGCTTCCAGCGTACTGAATCAAATTACGTGAGAGTAAAAACGTCTGCTCATCCAAATACGGCGTCCAGATTGCCGCGGCTTTTTGTGCTAATTGCAGACCTGTTGCATTGGCGAAATTTGCATTTGCACGAATGGAATCACGCGAAGCCTGGAACGGCAGAATCGATGTCCGCCACACTAAGAGCAACCCTAAAATTTCTAAACCTCCATAGAGAATCCAGGAAAAATTTCGCGTTTTACCGGAAGAATGCGTTTCCGCAACAGCCGCTTCTTTATGCACCAGAGCAAACCCTCCGCTGGTCGCGGCGATAATCAATCCGTACATGAGAAAACTCATGGAGAACGCCGCCGGGTGATCGAAAACAAACAAGTTTTGGACAAAATAGGCCACAGGCAACGCGAAAAAAATAGCAGAAGTTGGAAGATCGATCCATCCTTTTCGATAGGCGCGCCACGATGCATAGAAGAGCGTGATAAAAATCCCGGCAAACGTGACGAATCCGAGGAGACCCGTCATGGACAAAACATCTAAAACCGTATTATGCGACCGATCAAACCAAGTCTCGTAAATGCCGAACCCGAGGGAACGCGGATTATAATATTTGTTGAAAATCAGATGGAACGTGTCCAATCCCCAGCCAGTAATCGGCCGAGCGAGAAATCCTTGCCAGGCGATTTTCCAGGCAATAAAACGCGTATCGACCGAGGCGGTTAAATTCGTTAAGCGAGCGAGCGCAGAATGCTGGACAAATGAGGTATTGCGCGCGGCAAAAAGAATTCCGTACCCGATAAAAAGCAGGGCGATAATTCCAAGCGTCGCCGTCCGTGCTCGCTTATTTTTTGAAAAAACCGCAACCCAAATACCAAACGCCAGAATTCCCATGCCAAGCCCGACAAGCGCGCCACGAGATTGAGCAAAGATAAATGCTAAAATATCAAAAAATCCGATGACTCCGTACAGAATTCTCGCGTTCTTCGATCGAACTTTGAGCGCAAGCAGAAGGAGGAAAAAGAAATTAAAAATCTGGTAAGCCGCCATGTAAATCGGATTATCCAGCAAACCGCCTACGCGATCGCCAGCCGGAAACAGTAAAAGGTTCGGGTAAGGCTTTTCAAGCAAAGCCACGATAGCCATGAACAGAGAAAGGACGGCCTGATAATTCAAAAGCCGCCGCCAGTCTGTCCAGGTTTTCAAGACACCGATTGCCATGGTCAGCCAGGCGAATAAATGGAGAAGCGTGAACAAGCCATTCATGCGTTCCTGATTTCCCCACCAGGACCGGAATGGATCGACTGAAAATATAACGGAAAGCAGTAAGGCTAAAAAATACGCCGCAATCGCTCCATAGAGCAGATGGAACCGAGGACGATAGGCCGGCTCCATCCATGCAAGCACAAGATAGGCCGGGAACGTGAGGCCGATTAAAACCTGAAAAAAAATCAATTTGGAAAAAACAAAGGGGAAAATAACAACCGGCAAGAACATGAGCGGCATGAGCAGACCGCCATAGATGCCAACTAACGAAATCCCCCTAAGCAAGGAAACAGCTTTTTGTCGAGTCATAGAGCGAGAAAAGCTTAGCATGGCTTTGAAAGACCCGCTAGTTCACACGACTATCTCATAAAATCA
>DASTLG010000130.1:0-5578 GCA_035715245.1 Patescibacteria group bacterium | reverse complement strand
ACGAGATCCGTTTTCCCGTCACTATCCCAGTCCCCGGAAGCCAGGAACCTCGGGCCAAACGCGACACCCACGCGGGACGTGCCGCCGCTGTACGTGCCGGCGCTCGTTCCCGTGTAAATACTGAGCGTGGATGCCGAGGTATCGGCGAGGACCAGTTCAGGGGCGTTATCGCTGTTCAGATCTGCGGACACGAGGGCGTCGGCATTATAACCAGCGCCGTTATTGTCGTAGCCCACAGCCGCGTGCAAAACGCTGTTTCCCTGTCCCAAAAATACGTTGATGCCATTCCGGCTATTCGCGGAATCCGCGATCGAGGCGGCCACATCACCGCGACCGTCTCGATTCAGGTCATCGGCGACAAGCCAGTGCGGCTCAGCCGTGGCAGACAGACTCACCGGCGCCTGGAAGGACCCACTGCCGTTCCCGACAAACAAGAGCACAGACGCAGGCGTGACGGCGGCAACCAGGGAAAGTTTGCCGTCGCCGTTCAAATCCACCGCCTGGATCCCCGGGAATGGATAACTATAGAGCGCGTTCTTGACTGGCGTGTCGAACACGCCGCCGCCTTTTCCGAACACGAGCGTCATGGCCGCATCCGGCGGATTCACTCGGTTCACGACGGCCGCATCCACGCGTCCATCGCCATTCCAATCGCCTAAAACGAGTCCGTAAGGCTGAGGACCGCACGGATATGAAATCGCCGTCTGGAACGTGCCGTCACCTTTGCCCATGAGCACCGAAATCGTGCCGTCCGAGCGATTAGTAACGACCACATCAGCCAGATTATCTCCATTCACGTCCTTTACTGCGGCCATGAACGGGAACGCGCCGACCGGCGGATGCGCGGCTTGAGACGTAAAGCCGCCCTTGCCGTCGCCCAAGAAAATCGTGAGGTTATTCGCGGTCTCATTGACCACGACGAGATCAAGATTGCCGTCTCGGTTCAGATCCGCGGTCGTCACGGAGCGAGCCGTTCCAGCCGTGTTCGCGAGCGTTGAGCTCGCAAAATTCACGTTTCCGCAAATGTAGCTGAACGCCTTCGCAGCCGTGGCCTTCTGGCCATCCGGATTCGTAATGACCACGTCCATCTTTCCGCAAACCACGGAACTGGGAATCGTGCCCTGGATCTGCGTCGAGGCTTTCCAAGACACATTCGTGCAGTTCTTGCCGCCAATCTGAATCGTGGCTCCGTTCTGGAACCCGCTTCCGTTCACCGTGAAAAGCATGCCCCCAGATGCGGCGCCGGCTGTCGGCGTCACGCTCCCGATTATGGGCGGCGCGAGAAGGAAATCAAGTTTCACGAAATCAGAGGTCGCGAGGTCTGGCGGGACCGTCGCATCCGCAAGATCCGGTTTTGCGAGGTCATTAAGCTCGGTCAAATCTGCGAGCAGATCCGCCGGTTTTCCCGTGAAATCTGGCGGAGTCGAGAAGTCTCGTTCATCTGCGGCAAGATCCCGTTCGAGATCAGCCGAATCAGGACCGGAGAAATCCAGACCTGCGAGATCTGATCCCGCGAGATCCAACAAAAGATCCGGTTTCACCAGATCCGCATCGGATTTGATCAGATCCGTTTCTGTTACTGCCGCATCCTTTGGTTCGAGCGGCCCTTCGTCATACAAATTCGAGCAACCGCCGACCAGCACCAAGGCGAGGAAGACCCTGCGCATGCGCCCTCCGTTTTTTCAATGTCCGTTTGTCCGTTTGAATGTTGGTTCTCGCTGGATGCGAGTCCCGGGCTGGCCTGACTAAAACTAGCCAGGTCAGCTCGTAACTCGATCACCATTCCTTTTACTCGACGTTTCCTTGTATCACAAAACTCCGATTTTTTCAAGAGTGCTCCGGCCATTATACAGAGTCCGTCTCCTCGTGATAAAAAAGAGAGCCGAGGTCGAAACCAAGGCTCTCACAAGGTTTAAAGAAGCTCGGGCACGGAAAAACCCGATCTAGCATCACAAACGTGGAAAACCTGAAGACTCGCCTGATGCTCGAGGCGATCGAAGTACACGCCCATGGTATGGCGCCAGGTTTCTTCACCACACCCAGGTACATTCACCTCATATCCAGCGGCGAACAGAGCTGGAAGATTTTTAAGATGCATGTCGCGGACCACCTCCGGAAACATCCATGCCGCAACGAGCAGTTCATCAGCAAGCGACTTGGCACTACGTACGGCGGCAACGCTGTTGCGCTTGCGGTGTCTATCAAAGTTTGCCACTACCCATTCAATGCACGCTTTATGGGTGTGATTACCATTCAATAGCCGCAGACGCTCCACAGGTTCCCCATGGTATTCGACTTTGCCCGAGAGAAGCTGACCTGATCGCCAATAATGTTTCACACCAAAGACATGGTGAATGCGGGCGCAATGTACCTCGAGCGTTTTGGCGACGCCATCATCTCCCTCACCAAAACGAATGCGGAAGAAACGATACACGTGCTTGCCTTTCGGCCACGCAGGAGCGGAGTTGGCCAGACGAGCGAACTGTTCTTCCCCGATAGGAGTCCAGAATGGATTTTTCAGGTCGAGTTCCTCTTCATTCGCACGGCGAAGCGCCGTGAGTTGAGCCGCAACCGTCATCTCATACGGATTCATCTCAGCAAGAGCCATCTGCTCGTCAATGAATCGAACGAGCAAAGAGGCGTTCTCACCACGCTCCCCGCCGCGCATCCAATCCGCGTGATCCGTTGTGGCACCAGCTTGTCCAAGGACACGGAGTGTGGAATGGAGAGAGTCGTGACCGATTTTTGTGATTGGGCTGGCCATTGGCGTCACCCTTCCTCTTTAAGCCGCCGACTGTCCAATTCGAGAACCATTTCTCGAACATGGAGTTGTCTTGATTGAAAGCGGCTTCTCGAAGCCCGAATGAGCTGCGAGACGCCACCTTCAATAAAATTCTTTTTATTTCAAAGAGTCATAAATCATGACACGTTTTTTAAAAAAAGTCAATGATTTTCCCTTTCTATTGACGTCTGTTTGCGCATGCTATTTATTTGCTATGGCTTTTTGACAAAACAGGGGTAAACATGACCACCTGGAGAGACGTGGCAAGCGACTTGCAAAGCGCGCGAGTCGACAAAGATAAGCCATCTGAACGACCCATGTTCACGGAGCACGCCATCTCCGCGGCCGTGGATTCGCTCAAACCGATTCTTTCCATGCTGGATGCAAACGAGATCTCCCTCCTCGACGGAAGAGAAGCTCAGGAAACCTGGCAGATTGCACCGATCTTGTGCGAGGCCACCGGCGTGTGCGGCGCAACCAATGTCGCCTTTTTCTCGCGGAGTCAACCGTTTCCTAAGGCGGATTGGATGTCTCCAAAGGTCTATGCCGTCGATCTGACGAGCAATGTTTGGGATGGTTTTCTCGCATCCTCAAAACAGCGCCTCTTGGATCTTCTGCGGACCAATGGTCACGAGTATCAGGTCAAGATGTATGTCATGGATTTCATGCGACGACATTTCCGTGATTACCGTGATGACCCGCTTCGCACATTTTATGCCAAGGCATTTCAACATGTCCGGGCACATTTCTTCTTCGGGAACGTCGGAGAAATTGTTACGTCGACACTCTCCGAAGCTATGATTAATTACCTCTGCGCGCTTGCTCGCGAAGGTGAACGCGGGGCCGCGCCGCTCGGAAAGATCGTTGCCATGTTCCCCTGCTGTATCCCATTCGGGATCGTGGATCAAACCCAGCCCGAAGTCGATCCTTTTTTTGGTCAGATCCTAACTCCTGAATCAAAAACGCCCCAGACGACGTTCTGGAGCGTTATCTGCCGCTAGTACTTCTGCCGCCCACAAAAAGGCGGCTTTTTTATTCTGCATCTGGTCTCCAGTGCCGCTCTTGTTTCCGTCTGCTCCGACCCTCTTTTTTTGCACGCCGCTCTCGCTGAATTTTATTTTTTACGGATGCTTGCGGTTCACGAATACGCTCCGGATTCACCTGAAGCGCAGACGTAACAAGTTCATCTATGATTCGATAAGCGGCCTTCAAATTCTGAGGGAAATTTCGCAAACGTTGTACCGAAACAAATAATTCGTCTTTTTTGTTAATTCGATTTTTCAGCAATGTTCGAATCAGCTCCTTTTCTTCTTCCGTAAATCCTGATTTGCCGATTGGCCAATGGAGAATCGCTTGGCTATTAGCCGTATTCACTCCCTGACCGCCAGGACCTGACGAGGCGGCCGCTTCGACTCGTATTTCATTCCGTGGAACCGTACGTTTTCGAGGAGCTTCTTTCATAGGATCTTCAAACATACGGAAAGATCATACCGTTTTGAACGGAATAAAACAATCCATTCTAACTGTTTTCTTTACGGCAAAATCAATTCTTGCACCGGTCCTTGGTCTAACGTGTACTGCAAAACATACTGACCCTGCTTTTGAACAACCGCGGAAAAACTCGTGTAAGCCTCGTTATGTTTAAAATTTCTTATGACCTGCGTTTTGCCTGTTGTAACATTCAAAACTTGAATGGCTGTTACCGGGCTCATGCATGGGCCAGGATTCGCGAACACGATTTTCGAGTGATAATCGTACACCAGCGCGATCGGCTGTGTTGAAAAATCAGCAATTGCTTTTGTATCAACATTTAAGCGTTTCCAGTAAATCGGTGCACAGCTTCCGCCGGCTCCAAGATCGACTTTTGCACCTTCTAAAAGAAGCGCATGCGAGCTCGAGACAAAACCATCGGGAACAAAGATAGCTCCAAAATTCGACCCATAGATCTCTGTCAGACTCACAAGCAAAGAGCTGCTCGTCGCATTCGGCGCCGAGAACCCAATATAGGTCATAACCGGCAAATTACTCCCTCACAGCTCAAGTACCCGATCACGAGTCGCTTTCCATCCGTAGAAGATGCCGAAGTAAATGCGATGGCTTTTGCTCCGGAATTTGCCAAATAAGTCGAAGCGATGGAGGCGATTGATTTTCCCTGGAACGATCCATTCAGCGTTGGTTGTACGGCTTGCGTTAAGTAGGTAACTGTATCGCTTGTACACGCCACTGTTCCCCACGCTGTTGAGGAAGCAGATCCTGGAGCTGTTGACGTTGGCGTAATTGGCAAAGTCGTAGTCGATCCTGAATTCGTAGAAGTGCCCGTGGAAGGGGTTGAGGTCGGAACCGGATTAGGTACGGGACTTATTTTAGAAACAGCGGTCCAAAGGTAAAAAATCGCGGCCAAAAGGAGAACAAAGAATCCAAAAATGAAAAGGAGTGATCGTGATCGCATATGGTTTGAGCGTAAAGCCGGGCGCTTTTGCTGTCAATAAATTCCCTTGCCAAAGTCTAAAAATCACGGTATAAATGCTGCGCTTCAGACATGAACTAGCATGGTGGCCATAGTTCAATGGTAGAACACTGGTCTGTGGCACCAGTTACGAGGGTTCGATTCCCTCTGGCCACCCCACAAAAATCCGACCTATCCAAAGGCCGGATTTTTGTTATGCTCCTATGCATGCGGAAATCATTTGTATATTTTGGAGTTCTCATTTGCGGTGCACTGCTTTTATTATCTGGGTACATCGTATATTTTGGTTTGCATGATTCCATTGAAAAAGCCGACGTTATCGTCATCTT
>DASTLG010000129.1:0-1952 GCA_035715245.1 Patescibacteria group bacterium | reverse complement strand
GTTCAGCTGTTTTATGATTCAAGCCGCCTATCTTGCTCACGAAAGGATAAAAATCAAAACTCATTTAAGAAACTTCGATTTTTATTTTTTTAAAAAAAACGGTTCAGGTTGACCATCCAACATCCGCCCGTAAGATGAAATTATATGCGAGCAATTTGGACGGGCGCGATCAGCTTCGGACTGGTGAACATTCCCGTGCGTTTATATAGCGCGGCCGAGGATCGCGAACTTAAGTTCCATTTACTGCACGCTAAAAATTTTGCGCCTATTCGGTATGCGCGCATTTCTAAAGCAACCGGTGAAGAAGTTCCGTACGAGGAGATTGTAAAAGGCTATGAGTACCAAAAAGGTGATTATGTCGTTATGAGCGATGAAGATTTTAAAAAGGCGGATGTGCGCAAGACAAAAACCATTGATATTCAGGCATTTGTCGATGAACAAGAAATTGATCCGATCTATTTTGCCAAACCGTACTATCTTGAACCGGATAAAGGAGCGGCTAAGCCGTACGCTTTATTGCGCGAAGCGCTCGCGCAATCGAAAAAAGTTGCTGTGGCTTCGTTTGTCCTGCGCAATCGCGAGCATCTCGCGGTGCTTAAACCTGTGGGGAATGTGATTGTCCTGGATCAGCTGCGGTACGCGAGCGAGATCCGGCCATCCGAAGATCTGGAAGTGCCTGCGGCGGCGGAAGCGCCGAAAAAAGAAGTGAATATGGCGCTCAAGCTCGTGGAACAGCTGACGGAGCATTTTAATCCAAAAGCATTTAAGGATACGTACACGTCAGAGCTAAAGCAGATGATTGAGAAAAAAGCCCGCGGTAAAACGGTACGCGTGAAAGGCGAAGAGCCTGAACCAACGCGTGTGCCCGATCTCATGGCTGTGCTCGAAAAAAGTTTGCGCCAAGCGCACCATCGTTAATGGATCTTAGGACGTGAGCAGACGAATCCTCTGGAATTCTATGTCCTTAGCCGATTATCAAAAAAAACGGCATTTCATGAAAACGCCGGAACCGAAAGGAAGATCGGCGCCTGCTGGAAAATTGAGATTTGTCGTGCAAAAACACGCGGCTTCTCATCTCCATTATGATTTTCGTTTGGAATGGGATGGTGTGCTGAAAAGCTGGGCAGTTCCGCGCGGGCCGTCACTTAATCCTCAGGAAAAACGACTGGCTATGATGACCGAAGATCATCCGCTTGATTATCGGACATTTGAAGGTGTGATTCCGCCGGGAAATTACGGCGCCGGGACGGTGATGGTGTGGGATGAAGGGGGGTATCGCGTGCCAAATATTGAAGGCACGGCAGAAACAGAGCACGCCATGCGCGCTGGATTTCACAAAGGCGAGATTCAGATAGAGCTGATGGGAAAAAAACTGCACGGAATTTTTTTATTGATCAAATTACGAACGGCGAAAGAAGACAATGCCTGGCTGCTTATAAAAAAACAAGACGCCGCGGCCACGAAAATTGATATCCGGAATGAAGATCGTTCAGCTGCGAGCGGTCGTACCATGGAGGAAATTGCAGGAGAGTCTGACCAAGATGATTTGAGAACGATACTAAAGAGCGGCCGGCGATCCTCTATGCCGGCACGCGTTGATCCAATGCTCGCGAAACTTGCCGATAAGCCATTTGATGATTCGCGATGGGGATTTGAAATCAAATGGGACGGCTATCGTATCGTGGCATTTGTAAAACGAGGCAAGGTGATATTGAAATCACGCAACCAGCAGAACTACACAGGCGCTTTTCAAGTCATCGCGGATGAACTCGCGACCATCAAAAAGGATGCTGTATTTGATGGAGAAATGGTTGTGCTGGATCAGGATGGAATCCCTCGTTTTCAGCTTATGCAGAATTACCTGAATCGTCGGACTGGATCGCTTACGTACGAAATCTTTGACGTGCTTTATGCAGACGGTTACGACGTGAGAGCGCTTTCACTTGAAGATC
>DASTLG010000128.1:0-2424 GCA_035715245.1 Patescibacteria group bacterium | reverse complement strand
ATTGATGTCCTTTACCGTGAACTCGCGCGTCGCTTAAACGGCTCGACCGTTAAGCCGGGCGCGCACAAAGGTGTGCTTGGGGTGGAATGGCTCGATAAAATCGTTGATGTCGATCAGTCGCCGATCGGCCGAACACCGCGTTCAAATCCAGCGACGTATACGGGAATCTGGAATCACGTTCGTGATATTTTTGCCTTAACACCGGAAGCGCGCGTGCGCGGGTATAAAGTCGGCCGATTTTCCTTCAATGTATCCGGCGGGCGATGCGAACACTGCGAAGGGAATGGTCAGATCGGCATTGAAATGCATTTTCTGCCGACCGTGTATGTTCCATGTGATGTGTGTAAAGGAAAACGGTTTAATCGTGAAACGTTGGAGGTTAAATATCGGAATAAAACCATCGCCGACGTCCTCGAGATGACAATTGAAGAGGCGAGCGTGTTCTTTAAAGATATTCCGCAGATCTATGAGAAGGCGAAGATTTTGGAAGAGGTCGGTCTTGGATATCTTCAGCTTGGGCAATCCGCGACAACGCTTTCCGGAGGAGAAGCTCAGCGGATTAAATTAGCTGCCGAACTCTCACGACGCGATACAGGGAAAACCTTTTATCTTTTGGATGAACCGACGACGGGTCTCCACTTTGAAGATATTCGCAAACTCATGGAAGTGCTCCATCGGCTAGTAGCGCGCGGCAACACGGTTGTGATTATCGAGCACAATCTTGATGTTATTAAAAATGCAGACTGGATCATTGACCTTGGTCCAGAAGGCGGCGATAAAGGAGGATACCTTGTTGCCGAAGGCACGCCGGAAGATATCGCGAAACATCCGAAGAGCTACACCGGACAATATCTGAAAAAAGTGCTAAAACGGTGAGTCTCGCGAGGTTGAAGTTCGTCCGAATGAGGTCCTTCGCTCTACTCAGGACGACAAAATAATCGTGCTGTCATTCTGAGCGAAGCGAAGAATCTCAATCGGAAAAATAATTTAATTATCATGTCGATTCCCTCTGTTATCAAAATCAAAGGCGGCTCACTGCCAGAAACTCCCGGTGTGTACCTGATGAAAAATGCCGAGGGCAAAATTTTATACGTTGGAAAAGCGGTGAATCTTAAACGTCGCGTAGCACAGTATTGGGAGCGGCCGCATGGCGCCCATATTGAAGAAATGGTGCCGTTTATTCGCGAGGTGGATTATATCCAAAAGCCGACCGCAATCGAGGCGCTGATTTTAGAAGCGAATCTGATCAAATTATACGAACCGAAATATAATATTATCCAAAAAGACAATTCTAGTTTTTTGTATCTCGTGATCACGAAAGAAGATTTTCCAAAACCGCTTCTCATGCGCGGACACGAACTGCCGGACGATGCGGCGAAAAAATTTAAAGCGGTTTTTGGTCCGTATACATCCGGGCCGGCTCTTCGCGCGGCGCTTGAGCTGGTTCGGAACGTATTTCCCTGGTCTACGTGTGAACCTGGTCAAAAGCGCCCGTGTTTTTATGTGCATCTTAAACAGTGCCCAGGTGTCTGTGTGAACGCGATCGAGAAAAAATCCTATCAAAAAATCATTCGGGATCTCATGTCTTTTTTTCGCGGGCAAAAAGAAAAGATTATCAATCAATACAAGCGTGAGATGAAACAGGCGGCGAAAGAATTGCGTTTTGAAGAAGCGGCAAACCTGCGCCGGAAAATTTTCTTTTTAGAACACATTCAAGATGTCGCCATCATCAAGCGTGATGATGAAGAGAGAAGGGAGCATATTCCATTGAGCGCGGAAGTTCCAGCGGTAAATTTATTCGGCCGGATTGAAGGCTATGATATTTCGCACATTTCCGGCACGTCATCTGTGGCCTCCATGGTTGTATTTGAAAATGGAGCGCCGGCAAAAGCGGAATACCGAAAATTTCGGATCAAAACGATTGTTGGATCGGATGACGTCGGATCGCTCCGTGAGGTTGTTGAACGGCGCATGCACTGTTCCTGGAGAAAGCCGGACCTGCTTTTGATTGATGGAGGATTGGGGCAGGTGCGCGCCGTCGAATCCGTTTTAACAAAATTAAATCTGCGTATTCCGGTTATTGGAATCGCAAAAGGACCGGAACGCAAACGAAACGATTTGATTTGTTCACCGGAACATCAGGAGTTGTGCGCGCTCTGCGCGAGATTTCAAAATTTACTGGAACGGGTGCGTGATGAAGCGCATCGGTTTGCCATTTCGTACCATCGGACTTTGCGACGCAAACGTTCTTCGTCTCCTTGACCGCCCGGCTTTTTTGTGTTAGCGTGTCTGCGCTGAATGAGGAGGATGCCATGTCGCAACCGAAGAACGGTATCTTCGAACGAGTCGCCGCGGATATGGTGGAAGGACTGCCGCAGGAGGAGCGGATCAAGCTCCTTCAGGAGCTGAACGAATCCGGGCTTT
>DASTLG010000127.1:0-9845 GCA_035715245.1 Patescibacteria group bacterium | reverse complement strand
CTTTCTGTTCTGATGACCGGAGCTTTCTCGTTCCGGTTTTTTTATTTTATTATTTGACAAGAAAAATGAATCGCGATCCAATTCAAGAAACGCGAGGAGAGTCGCATGCTCACAAATCAGTCGGGTTGCGAGACCAAGCTTCGGCCTGGAGATCGATGCACATTCAATCAACACACGCGGCGTTTGTGTTTCGTTCGCGGGGTTGAAAAACTCGGCTTCACCTGGTCCGCAGGAACCCACAAATACAGCACAGGCGAATATCGCCTGGACCAGCTAATGAATGCAAAGAAAAGCGGGCGTGATGCCGCCAAAATCCACGAACTTCTTTGCCTTCTCGGCCTGTTCTTTGACCTGGACGTGTTCCAAGTCCAATCAGAAGAGCCAAACTGCTTAACCTACGAATTCGGCAAGTTCGGTGGTTAACCTTAAAACGCCCGCAATGGGGCGCTTTTTTCTTACAAGCATATTTTACTGCCGAATCGGCATGACGACGTACTGAAATTCTTCTCCGCAAGAGGAATCGGCCGGCGTCACAACCACCGGGTTCATTCCGTCAATCATCCGAATCTGAATTTTTTCGCCGCCAAGCGCAGAAAGGCCGTCGGAAACGTATTTAAAATTAAGCGTTACCTTGTTCGGCTCTGGGTCTGCTTCAACCTTAAGCGTCGTTGTGTGTGCGCCCTTGCCCGTATCTGCCGAGGAGATCTTCAGCGTGCCATCACCACCAAGCTCAAGCAGAACATCATACAATCCCTGTCGGGCAAATAACGACGCGGCCCGAATCGCGCGGAGAACTTCGGTCCGCGGAACCACCATCTTTGTCTTAAACCGCTGAGGAATAATCTGCCGATAATCCGGAAACGAACCCTCGATCAGACGAGAAATCAGCTCAACCTGGCCATAGGTCAGCACAAATTGACTTTCGGTAATAGACCAGCCGACCTCTTCCGGCATAGAAACGTCATCCTTATAGGACGAAAGAATGCGGGCGACTTCCAGCATGGCGCGCGCCGGTACAATACAGCGCGCCTCAGAGGACCCGCCGCCAGGCAAAAGAGGCATGGACCGTTCTGAAAGCCGATAGGAATCTGTTGCGGCCATGACAAGCCGATCATGACCGGCGGATCCGTGAAAAAAACAAGCGACTCCGGAAAGCTCCGGGCGAGATTCAGAAGTCGAAACGGCAAACACTACCTGCCCGATCGCTTCAGCCAAGGCGCGCGCATTCATTTTATAACCTGTGTCTTTTGCCAGCTTTGGAATAAGCGGGAACTCAGATGCCGCCACGCCCTTTATACTCGTCGATTTTCCATCAGCACGCACTTCGAGCGCTTCATCTTTTACCGCGAGCTCTACCTTCCCATCCGGAAGTAATGAAACATAATCCTGCAAAAGTTTTACCGGGACCGTAAATTCTCCTTCCTCCTCGACGCGACCGCGCACGAGCGCTGAAACCGCCATCTCAAGATTGGTGGTAGAAATTTTTAAGCTTCCCCCCTCTGTTTTTATCAGCACATTTCCCAAAATCGGAAGGTTGGGATTTTTTCCAGCAACGTGACTGACCAAAGAAAGTCCCTGGAGCAAATTTTCCTGAGTACAGGCAAAGATCATAGAGTTGATGGAAAAAGATTTATCAGGCGCGTATTAACTTGTCCACCCAAAAGCGCGGCCTTATATCTTTATAATAAATAGAAATAAATAAACAGACGTAATAATAAGGGCTGGGGATAGGGTGGATAAAGCAATTTTGACGCGAACCACCGCGTTTTTCTTAATACAATCTATGCACGTTCCATGTGCCAATTTGGCGTATGAAACGTGCATAAGAATTTGGAGATGGAAGGGGCGCCTTGTTTATCCCGCGCGTTTCCCGGTTGTTTGCACATCCTTGTCCACACCGTGTACTCATTGCGAGTTAGGCCGCAGCGCCGGCATTGGAATAAAGGCGCTCGCGGATTGTGGTGAGGTCGCGTTTCAGTTGGTCGTCTTTTTTTATCATTTCGCCAATTTTAGAGCAGGCGTGCATGGCGGTTGTGTGATCTCGGCCGCCAATGTTTTCGCCAATAGCTGGAAAGGAGCATCGCGTTTCCTCGCGCAGTAGGTACATGGCGATCTGTCGCGGAAAGGCAAAGCGCCGCTCGCGGCTTTTTCCCATGAGAGCATCAAACGGGATGTCGTAAAAAGAAACAACAACTTCCAAAAGGTGTCGCGGGGTGATGTTGTGTTTGGAAACGGTTGGCACAAAGCTCTGGAGAAGGGGCTGGACCGTGGCGAGCGTTGGCTGAATATTTTTGAACTGGTGATAGGCGACGATTTTGTTTAACGCACCTTCGAGTTCGCGGATGTTCGATTGAATGGACCCGGCGATCAAATGGAGGATCTCGGTCGTGAGCGGATAATTTTTCTCTCGGGTTTTTGCCTGGATGATGGCAACGCGTGTCTCAAAATCCGGCTTAGAAATATCCGCCATCATGCCCCATTCAAAGCGGGAAAGGAGCCGGCTCTCCAGGGCCTGAATATCCTTCGGCGGCCGGTCTGATGTGATGACGATTTGTTTATTGTTTTGATGAAGTGTATTGAAGGTATGAAAAAACTCCTCCTGTGTGCCCTCTTTGCCGGTAAGAAATTGAATATCATCAATCAACAAGATATCCACATTTCTATACCCATCTTTAAATTCATTGATGTGGCCAGAACGCACCGATTGGATAAATTCATTCGTAAAAGCCTCACAAGTAACATAACGGAGCTTGGCCTGTGGATTTGTGGATAAAATATGATGTCCAATGGCTTGTAAAAGATGCGTTTTTCCCATTCCAGCTCCGCCGTACAAGAAAAGTGGGTTGTAAACTTCGCCGGGTTTTGCCGCCACCGCCTGGCATGCCGCATGCGCTAATTCGTTGCTTTTGCCAACAATAAAATTTTTGAAATTATAGCGAGGATTGAGGCCGATATCGGTGCCGGGACACTCGGTCGATGGACATGCCTGCGCCGGTTGGGAGGCGTATTCAACCGAAGTTTCCGCCAGCGCGCTCTCTAAGGGCAAAACGGTCGTGTTTTTCACTTCGACGCGATAGTTTACCTCTCGGACGCCCTGATTTGTGACGTTTCTCAGGGCTTTTACAATGGCCTCGTGGTATTTCTTCTCTAACCAGGCCTTGGTGAACGTGTTTGGAACAGAAACAATAATTTTTCCGTTCTCAAATGAACCAATAAACGTATTTTTGAACCAGGTCGTAAAATTGGCTTTCGAAAGGGTGAGCTCGAGTTCGCCCAGGGCCGATTGCCAAAGAGCCTGAAGATCCATAGAGATAAGAAAAAAATTTCAAAGAAACCAAGATGTTTTTTAAAAAATGTAAATGAAAAGCGCGCGGTAAAGAAAATCAGCCAGCTAATGATTTATGTTGTTGATAATTTCAAGTTTGTTGATAGCTGTCAAATGTGTGGATAAATGGTGGATAAGAATGAAAGATGTCCACAAAGACTGTTTGTGAAAAATTTTGGGTAAATGCTTTTTTGGATCCTTGCTTTCTCTAATATCGCCCAAGACTTGCGGAAAAAGGCAAAAGAGGCTAGTATTTCGGTACATTTATGGCAACAAAGCGAACATATCATCCAAAAAAGCGCCATCGCGCCCGCGTTCATGGATTCCGCAGCCGCATGAGCACGCGCGGAGGACGCGGGGTTCTTTCGCGCCGGCGAGCAAAAGGCCGTCATGTGATCGTGATCCGGACGCATAAAGTAAAAAGCAAATAAATCAAATTAGCGCTATGCTCCCAAAGAGCGAGCGGCTGAGACGGGCAAAGGATTTTGCTCTGTTATCGCAAAAAGGACGGGCTGTATTTGGCCCGCTTTTTACGTTGCGTTTTCGGCCGTCCCAAACGCCCACAAAAATCGGATTCGTCGCATCTGCAAAGATTTTTAAAACGGCTGTCTCGCGAAATCGGGCAAAACGGCGCTTGCGCGAAGCGACCCGTGGATTAAAGCCAGATTGGCCAAAACAGATGGATTTGCTTTTTGTTCTGAAGCCCGGGGTCCTTACGGCCGAGTTTCCGGACTTAGTAGCGGCGATGAAACACGCATTTGATAAAATTCCTGAGGCAATGACCCGACCCCCGAAGCCGCGTCCGCCCAAAGCGCGAAGAAAAACAAGCATTGTCTATCGCGAGGAAGTCTAATTTTCATGTTCCGAAAAATTTTACACATCCCACGTCGCATAGCCCAAGGCCTGATTGTTGTGTATCAGCACACGCTTTCTTTAGATCATGGCCCGTTTTCGAAGTTCATTCCCGTGCGAACCTGCCGTTTTCATCCAACGTGTTCAGAATACGGCTATGAAGCAATCGGGAGATTTGGATTATTTAAAGGCGGATGGCTAACCGTCAAACGAATTTCACGCTGTCATCCATGGAATCCGGGCGGGGAAGATCCAGTGCCGGAGAAATAAAAAAGGCGCAAATGCGCCAAGAAAAATCAGCGAGCTCCGTAGGCTTTTTCGAATGCGAGAAATTCCGGGGTGCTTTTCACGAGTTGCACCAGAGTGATGAGATTGTTTGCCGCATTCTCCGCGTCAGAAAGCTTAAGTATCCGGCCCTGAGTACCACGCTCCTTCCTCAAGAAAAAGCGAATTCCGCGCCAATAGGCATTCCCTTCTTCGTAAAACGTGGCCACGGCTTCGCCGAGGCTGATTTCATAAGACATGTTTTCGGCGTATTTCCGCGCCAAACGATCAAGGGTGCTTCGGAAAAGAGATTTTTCCAGAATAGAATAGCGATCGATGGTCTGTTCAAATTCGCTGCCAACCTCTTTGATCGTGTGAATCCAAACATGTGTCTGCAGAAGTTCAGGTTTTTTTTGGCTGGCCGCCCAAACTCTGAACAGGGAATTGTGCGATTCCGAATCGACCGCAGCTTTTTCGATATCTTCTTCAGAGATTTCGCAATGAATAATGCCGGGTGTTTCGAAAAGGCCGCACGGAAAATATGCCGCGGCCTTCAATTGCTGTTGCGGCGAGTCTTGAGGGCGTAGGATATTTGACCGTGTGTAAGTCATTGTTTTTCCGGTCCCCGTATCTCTAATGAGGATCGCTTCTTGGTAATCTGTGAGGTCAAAATGAAAAAAGAGATTGCAAATCGCGGCAAACACGTTTGGCCCAGGTTCCATGCTATCCTCCGGGTTGTGAAAAGAACGTTCAGGCGCGCACACCCTAACATGGAATAAATTAATTTGAATAGAGGGCGGCTATTTTTTTAGAAAAGCATCAATATCTTCTTTTGTGAGCGGGATGTTTATGCGTTTATATTTACTCGATGCACCCTTCTCGATCTCGATTTCCGAGGGGGCTAGGTCAAACACCTCGGCAAGAAATTCAATCAAGGCTTTGTTTGCGCGGCCTTCGATTGGCGGAGCGGCGATTTTAATTTTGAGCGCGCCTTGTACCCAGCCAATGATTTCATTTTGGCGGGCATTCGGAATGAGGTGAACAGAGAGAAGCATAGTTTGTAACCCCACCTTCCTCCCCTTAGCCTAAGGGGAGGTTTTTCGGCACCTCTCTTAACTTAAGATGGGGGAAGGGGAATTATGGAATTTTCAATTTTTTGCAAAACACCGCTTAAGTTTTTCAAAATCTCATTGCTCCAGAAACGTACCACCCGGATACCGTGTGATTCAAGGAACGCTGTTCGGTCTTCATCGTATTCTTTTTGTTCCTTTTCCATGTGCTGGCCGCCATCCACCTCGATGGCTAGATGTTTCGTTGGGCAGTAAAAATCCAGAATATACGGGCCAACGCTATATTGGCGGAAAAATTTTAATCCGGAAATTTGTCTGGCGCGTAGCCGCGACCACAACAATCTCTCTGAATCGGTGGAATTTTGACGCAGATCACTTCGCCGATCTTTTAAATGCGGATCATTAAAGGTGAATTTCATTTTTATATTTTATCACTTCATCTGCCCTCCCATCGGATATCCTTAGTAACTCCTCCGTTACGCAATCCTGTGCGGCACCTCCTCTTAATCTAAGAGGAGGTTAGGAGGAGTTAAAATAAATTTGGAGTGAGAGCCGGACGGCTTCCCCCTTAACAACCCCGTAATTTCTTTAATGTTTTTAAGTCCTCTTCCACCTTGTCCGGCTCTGTCTCTAAAAACAGATTCACATGTTTTAATTTTGGATGATGCACGATCGCGCGGAATCCGTTCATGCCAATGAACCCATCGCCAATATGTTCGTGTCGATCGCGGCGCGCGCCTAGCTCCACCTTCGAATCATTGCAGTGGCTCATCTTTAATTTTTTTAGGCCGATAACTCCGTCAAATTTTTTAAATGTTTCATGGACAGCCCGCTCATCTCGCAAATCATATCCGCTGGCAAACGCATGTTGTGTATCAAAGCAGACTCCGAGATCCGGATGACCCACGCCGTCGAGAATTTCCGCGATCGCTTCAAACGTATCGCCAATGACCATCCCGGCGCCGGCAGAAATCTCAATTAATAATTCGGTTGTCCCGGCGTATTTGTCGTAAATGTGCTTGATTCCATCGATAACATGCTTCATCGCATGTTTTTGACCAACGCCACTCGCGCTTCCTGGGTGGAACATGACATACTGTGCGCCAAGCATGGTTCCGCGTTCCAGTTCCTCGCGGACAATGCGGCTTGAGTTTTTCCGAATGCGCTCGGTCTCATTTGCAAAATTGATGTAATACGGCGTGTGAATCACCCATTGTTTCAACCGATTTTCTTTACAGTTCTGGCGGAACGCCTCGATCGCTTCAGGGATTAGTTTTTGCGCCGCGCCGCCTTGCGGCGATCGTGTAAACATCTGAAAAACTTCGCAGCCAATTTTTGCCGCATTGAGCGGGGCATTTTGAATTCCGCCAGCGATAGAAACGTGAGCGCCAATAAGCATAATTAATTCATTTAAACACAAATACGCAAAAGGAAAAATAAATTCGCGCTTTGACAGACGCCTGTTTGCGGTGTTTGCTGTGCGCGGCATTGAAATCGGAGGGATCGCTCATGCTGCGCAATAGGATCCAACCCGTCGTCCTGTTCGAGGGTGATCTTAATGCCATAAAAGAGCGTAGGGCTTTTCGCGATACACGGCCGATCCCCAGAACGCGTCCTCGGCGAGTGCTGGCGCTCACTGAAGGGCGCTTTGGCCGACTTGATTTTTCCGGAGCAAAAGCCGAGGCCGCGGCCATCGTCATTCTTGGGATTCTTGCCAGAAAAAATCAGTGGGGGACCTTTTCAAAAAATGAATACGATTCGGCCGTTCAGAAGCTTCCGAATGCCAATGCCCTGAGAGATTTTTATCTCATGGGGTTTGATCTGCTCGTCTCTTCCAAATTACTTCGCCGAACCTCGCCCGGTCGCTGGAAGCCGACAGAAAATTTCCGCCGCTCATGTCAGCTCTCGCCGGAAATCGCCTTCGGTCGATAATCTTCTTCTAAAACAGCCCGCAATCGCGGGCTGTCTTTTATGTTTCAATGCATTTGCCCTTAAGCCACTCCAAGGTTTTCCGATTGCGTAATTGGATGGCGATGTAATCTCGGTATTCTGGTGAGGCGACTCGCTCGCGCGTTTCTTTGTCGGATTCGCGAACACCGGAAAGAATGCGGTCTATTTCCTTATCCAATTCTTCATTTGTAACTGAAATATTTTCCCGTTTGGCGATTTCTTTTATAAGGACGGCTGTTTGGATTCGCCGGATGGCTGGTTGGGCAAAATCCAGCTTCAGTTCATCCGGTGTTTTCTTAATCGAAGAAAGATATTCTTCCCATTTCATACCCTGATCTTCGACACCGTGTTCTAATTCGTGAACCATGCGCCGAACTTCTTCGTTTACAAGCAAGTCAGGAACATCGGAAAATTTTGACGCATCCACCAGTTTTTCCAGCATAGAAATCTCCGCTGATTCGTCCGCGCGCTGTTTGCTCTCCAATTCTAAATTTTCTTTAATTTTTTCCCGTAATTTCTGCATGGACTCAATGCCAACCCCTTTTGCGAATTCATCATTTGCCTCCGGAATCTGCAGGGCAAAAACACTTTTTGCTTTTGCGGTAAATTCGACTTCCTGCCCGGCTAATTGTTTTTGATAGTGCTCCTTCGGCAAAGCGAGATTGAATATTCGTTCTTCGCCGGCTTTTATTCCTTCTAATTGCTTTGTAAATCCTGGAATATAATGTTCTTCTCCCAAATAGACGCGATAGTCTTTTCCGGATCCGCCCTCGAGGAGCACATGATCCTTCCGCATTTCGAGATCAATGATCACGAGATCGTCCGTTGTTGCCGGGCGATCGGCCAAAACTTCACTGCGCCGCATTTTCTGCATTTCTTCAATTGCGTCGTTAACCTGCGCGTCTTCTATTTTTATATCTTTGGTTTTTACTTTGCATGCGGAAAGGTCGGCGAATTGCGTTACGCGCGGCGAGACAGGAGCGATTACGGTGAATTTAATCGGTTGTCCGGGCGTGAGCTGGTCTACAGAAACCTCCGGAGAACCGACCGTGTCGATCTGTTTTTCCAAGATGGTGCGGACATAAAACGCGCGGACAATTCGTTCGAGTGCCGTTTCCCAAATCTGCATTTCGCCGTATGCCCGTTTCACATCTTCGTACCCGGCTTTGCCCGGCCGAAATCCTGCAATGGGTTTTGCGGTGGAAATATCTTTGACCGCTTCATCCAGATACGGCTTTGCTTCTTCGGGTGAGACGGTGAATTCAATTTTTGTCTGAGCTTTCGGCAACTCAGTAATAATAGGTTCTGACATAGGATTGCTGCATCGTAAGCAAAAAAAAGCGGAATGTCAACGCTGGATCGCTCTTCCGTTAGGAAGGGGTCAGTCTACGATTCCGGCCAGAAAGGCATTTTTCCAGGCGCGGATCTCGGAAGTCCAAATCGTTTCGCCGAACCCGGGCAGTAAGTTGACCAGTTCATCAAGGCGTCCGGCATGATGTTGAAGAACGCGCGTGAGGACAATGTCATTTTTTCGTTCTCTGTATTGCTCAAGGGCGTAGAGCACAAAATCCCAGCGCTCGATCGCATCAAACGCGAGGATTTCCATCGGCCGACTGATGCGCAAATCATTGAGAATCGTGCGCGCATCTTCCGGAAAACGCTCGGTCATCATAAGAGCGCTTTGTAACAGAAACGCGCGTTGGAGGGCGGTTTTGATCGGTTCCGGGAATAACCCGTAACGTTCAAAGAACAAGGCGTATTCTCGGCGTTCTGTCCAGTCTGATTTGCTCGGACGCGGCGTATCAAAACCGTTTTCCGCCTTTCCTTGATCGTGGAGCAGAAGCGCGGTTAATAAAAGTTCTTCGTCGAGAGCGAGATGCGGGCGTAAAAGCGAAACAAAGATACGCCCGAGCAGAACGAGAGAATAGGAGTGCTGGAGCAAATCCTGAATTCTAATGCCGCCGTTTTTTTCCGGATCGAATGAAGGCCAGCACCGGACGGATGGAAGCGAAATCTGCGCCGATCGCCAGACGTCTATAAGCGGAGACCAGAGGCCCGGCATGTTCATACGATTTAAGCGAAGACGGCGGTCTGAGCTTCGGTAAGCAGAGAAAGCGCCCAATCGCGAAACGCGTCTGTCCAAACGGTCTCTGTAAACCCTGGAATCGTTTTTGCATATGCATCCACATGCGGCATGCTTCGATACAAAACTTCAAGAAGAATATCGCTATGCCCGCGATCAATATATTGCTCAATGGCATAAATAATATAATCGAGACGCTCAAGTGCTGCGAATAGCGATATTTCTACGGGATATTTTTGTGTAAGGCTGTTCATGATCTGACGAGCATCGTCTGGAAAAGAAACCGGATTTTTCTCGGCAA
>DASTLG010000126.1:0-7332 GCA_035715245.1 Patescibacteria group bacterium | reverse complement strand
TCCAATTCCGGATCTGATTTCCGCCGTTCATTCAAATGGTCGATTGCCTGAGCTTTGGACCAAAGATAACCGTTTGAATAGCCGAATCCGAGAAAATGAAATGCGTTTCCAATCGTATTCACGCGCTCCCGATCACCCAGGAGGATAAGCGATTGCACGTAAGCGATTTTTTTATCACCCTCGGCACGTTCCACTGCTTTTAAAAGGAAATCCGGATCCGCTTCGGCATCTTCGTTTAAGAGATAAACGTATTCACACCCGAGTTCCCGCGCTTTTTCAAATCCGATATTATTATTACCTGCAAATCCGATCACCTCATCACGAAAAAGATAAGAAATCCGAGGAAGCGTTTGCCCGGATTTCGTCATCCATGCAGATTCAAACCATTCTTTCACGCGAGTATGATCTGGAGACTGCGATTCCACGCAAATAAGTTCCAAGGACTCCTTTGGATAATTTATGTGTTCAAGCGATGACAGAACACGATTAATATCCGCCTGCCAATGGGGCGTCGCAAATGTGAGGACGATAATACCAACTTTTGTAGTCATAATTTGATCTTCTCTCTTACCGCAATCGGTTCATTCATTTCAACTTCCGTAAAAGTCCGCAAATAGATAAACGGCAAACCTATTTCTCGGAGCTGATGCCGATGCCGGAATGCATATGCCCGGCTTTGGAGGATTTTTTTCCACGCTCGGAAAAACGCGAACGGAGATCCGAAAAAAAACAGCGCGGCGCTCCGTTTCGCCTCATACCAGAAAGTCTTAGCAAGATCAACGATCCCGAGACGAAAGGACCAATGATAAAAATAAAGAGCCCATTGGTTTTGATAGGTCTGTTCACGAAGCTTGAGCGGCCGGCCGCGTTCATCCATTATTCGATCTTTCCATGAACGCGATCCGTCCTTCACGGTTCGCTCATGGAACGCGATCGCCGCCGGATCAAACATCGCCTGATATCCGCGCCGGCAGAGCCGAATAGCCAAGTCCACATCTTCTTTATACATAAAAAACGTTCGATCAAACGGCAGCTTGTCTGGTGAAACCGCTTCAATCGCTTCTGATCGAAACAGCGCAGCCGGACAGGAAACACCGAACACGCGGCCGAGATGCAAATGAGATTCGATATGACCAAACTCCACGCCGGAAAAGCGATCAGCCACACGACCAAGGCAATCGTATTCCAAACCCGCGCTATCAATCTGTGCATCGCGAGACGCGCACGGCTCCCCGATGCCATTCCAGCGCAGAATCAAACCGGTCGCCGCCGCGCAAAGAGAATCTGTTTCAAGAAGCGCAAGGAGCCGCTCCACATAATCAGGCGATACCCATACGTCATCATTTAAAATCAGTGTATACGGCAGATCGTGCTCTGAAAAAAGTTCGTTATGAGCCGTAAAACCAAGATTCCGTTCTCCAACGCTCAGATGATAATCGAAACCAGATCCTGAAAGAATTGAGCGCACTCGTTCTGCTTCTGCCGGATCTGCAGAATTTTCATAAAAATAGAGATCAAAATTTTTGCAGGTCTGCGCGCGAAGACACGTAAGCAAACGCTCAAGCCGCCGAGAGCTAAAATAAAGCGCAATCTGCACAGCAATAGCTCGGCGATCAAGCATATGATTTTTTCGGCTTAAACAGAAAAAGATCAGCTCCCAGGCAGAAGATAAGTCCAATCGGCCGCACGATCATCAAGAGAATCGCCTGCCAGACTGGATGCCATTTGGAAAAATACCGAACCATGGAGCGCGTAAAAATCCGCTGAGCAGAGAACCGCTTTTTCTGTTTAAAACTCTGTCCAACAAGATCCGTCGCCTGAATACTTGGAACAAACATCACGTTCATACCGGCAAGTTCCACGCGTTTGCAATAATCAACCTCCTCAAACCAGAGGAAAAATCCCTCATCAAACAACCCGACTCTATCAAGCGCCGAACGGGAAATCGCAAAATACGCGCCGCGCACGCTTGGCGCAGATTGCTCGCAATGATAATCAAAATCTGAGAACAAATAATTATCCATGACATGCGGAAAGACATGCGGTAGTTTTAAAATCAGCGAGAGCTGGGATTTAAAATCCGGCAATCGGCGTACAGACCGTTGAATTGATCCATCCTCTGCGTGCAGTTGCGCGCCAAGGACTCCAACATCTGCGTGCTGGTCAAGATACTCAACCGTCTTTTGCAGGGCGTCCGGCGCTACACGCATATCCGGATTTAGACAAAGCACGTGCCGCGATCGCGAACAATGAATCCCCTGATTATTTGCCGTCCCGAATCCTAAATTCTGTTCATTTGCTATGACACGAGCCGCGGGAAACATCCGGCGAACCGTATCAGCCGTCCCATCATGAGATGCATTATCAATCACAATTAATTCGGCTGAGATTGATCCTCGACTCTGGAAGAGATGTTCGATATTTTTTAGAACCAAATCCTTTACATTCCAGCTCACAATAATAACGGCTAAATCAGCCAATTGTTCATGGCCGGGTGAAAGCCAGGTCACCATGGATGACTCCTGGTCCGAAGCAAAATTTGTCGGCATTGTAGGAGTTTTGCGGGTCTGATACGCTCACCGCAGATTGAAGCAAACCTACCAAAAAAAAGGCTGCGCGTCAATCGTTCACCTCTTTTATTATGCGACTTCTCGTGACTGGCGGCGCCGGATTCATTGGATCAAATTTTATCCGTTATTGGATCAAAACACACCCGAAAGATCACATCACAAATTTGGACGCGCTCACGTACGCCGGCTGCAAAAAAACCATAGAGGATTTTGATTCAAAACATCATACGTTCATCCATGGATCGATCTGCGATCAGAGCACCGTTCATAAAGCCATGGAAGACATTGAAACGATTGTCCATTTTGCGGCCGAATCTCACGTGGATCGATCCATTCAACAAAGCCAAATTTTTCTGCAAACAAACGTACTCGGCACGCACACCCTGCTCGAAGAAGCGAGAAAACGCGGAAACCAAATTCAGCGCTTTCATCATATTTCTACTGACGAGGTATTCGGCAGTTTAGGTCTTCGTGAAGAACGGAAATTCGACGAAGACAGCCGCTACAATCCGCACAATCCCTATTCCGCATCCAAAGCCGCGTCTGATCACCTTTGCCGCGCCTATTTCTATACACACGGCGTTCCCATCACGATCAGCAATTGTTCAAATAATTATGGCCCTTATCAGATGCCGGAAAAATTCATTCCAACCATGATTATCAGCGCGCTCCGTGATAAACCGCTCCCGGTTTACGGCGATGGAAAAAACGTGCGCGATTGGATTCATGTGGAAGATCACTGCCGCGGGATCGAAGCAGTCCTTGCCAAAGGAAAAGTCGGCGAAACATATTGTTTAGGTGCAAATCAGGAACACGCGAATATTCTTGTGGCAAAAATGATTCTGGATATTCTGAAAAAGCCCTTATCGCTTTTGACGTTTGTGGAAGACCGCAAAGGACATGATCGTCGCTATGCCATTGATTCTGCAAAAGCGCGCAAACGATTAAATTGGAAACCCGTGTATGGATTTGAAGACGGCTTACGACAGACTATTGAGTGGTACAAAGCAAATGAATCCTGGTGGAAACCGCTTTTATCATCCAAATAAAAGTTTCTTGACCTGAACGTAAAAAAATGATTGGATCAAGCGTCCTTTTAAAAAGGAGCTGGCCATGCACAATGCCAGAGAGATGACTTGGGGCTTTTTCGTGCGGAGTTTCCTTCTCATAATCTTCACGTTTATTGGTACTCAATTTCCGAATTGGTCCATCTCTAAGATTCAGATTGGAGCGTATTCAATCCAGTACGTGATCTGGGTTGCCATCATGGCCTGCATGTCTAAAAAGGATTACGCCCGCTCCCAAAATTTGCGAGTTCTTTCTCTTGCATGGGAGATCTGGATTTTTTACATCCTCGGCGTCGGAGTGACTTGGTTCTGGGATCATGCGATCGATCCGGCGATTGCCTACGTCCGCTGGCAGCGATGGCGAAAACTTCCGGAAGCGACCGGATGCCTGCACGAAGGGCCGCTCCGCTGCTTCTGCCAGGATCACAAGATCTCCAATGGGCGGTTCACCGCCTAACCGTCACGCCTTCTGCCCCGAGCCCTGTCTCGGGGCGTGTTTGTTTTAAACGAAGATGACAAATGAGCTCAGATCTGATAAGACGGACGGGCATTTATGAAAATTCTTATCTTTGGGAAAGGAAACATCGGTTCACGAATGGCAAACGCCTGGCCAGATGCAGTTCTTTCGGATGCGCGCATCGAAGACAAAGCGGCTGTTCTCAAAGCCATCGATGAATACAAACCTGATACAATCGTGAACGCCGCAGGGAAAACCGGCAAGCCAAATGTGGACTGGTGCGAGGCGCATCAAAAAGAAACCTACGAATCAAATGTTATCGGGCCGCTCGCTCTCGCGTCCGCATGTCAAGAAAAAGGCGTCCATCTTATTCACCTTGCTTCCGGATGTATTTTTTACGGACCATCCCCGGATCCGCGCGGTTGGCGGGAAGACGATTTTGCCAATCCCGAAGCGTTCTACTCGCGGACAAAATATGCAGCTGATCTTGTTCTTTCACGTCTGCCGAATGTCGCGATCGCGCGCTTGCGTATGCCGATCGACTCAATCCCGAATTCCCGAAACCTGATCGACAAACTTGCTTCCTATAAACAAGTGATTGATGTCGAAAACAGCGTAACCGTTGTTGATGATCTCCTCATGGCGGTTTATGCCTTAGCAGAAAAAAAAGCCGCAGGCGTGTTTCATCTCGTAAATCCCGGCACGATGCGTCACCGCGATCTCTTGAATCTCTATCATGAATACGTGGATCCGTCGCATACGTGCGAATGGATTTCGAGCGAGGATTTGGTCACAAAAGGACTCGCCGTTCGCACGCGATCAAACTGCATTCTCCAATCACCGCGACTTGAAGCTCTTGGGATCCGTATGCAGCCCATTCAAGAAGCGCTCCGCGATACGATGAAAAAATATGCGCTCCAGATACAAATCCAGCGTCGCGCGACGTTCCAAACCATTCCAGAGACAGTCTCAACGATCGGTTCTGGTTCAGAATCTTTCTCAAGCCAGCCGTTTAATTTTTTGCGAAATAAAAAACGGGAAATGAAAGGCGTAATCTTGGCTGGCGGACGCGGAACACGGCTCGCTCCGCTGACGAACGTGACAAATAAGCATCTGCTTCCTATTTTGAACAAACAAATGGTTCTTTATCCGCTTCAGACACTTCTTGATGCCGGCATCAAGGATATCTTGCTCGTAACCGGACCGGAATTCGCTGGTCAATTCGTAAACCTCCTCGGATCGGGCGTGAATTATGGCTGTCATTTAACGTATCGCATTCAGGACGAGGCAGGCGGCATTGCTCACGCTTTAGCGCTCGCCGAAGACTTCGTCGGAGACGATAATGCCGCCGTCATTCTCGGAGATAATATTTTTGACGAAAACCTGAGTAAAGCTATTCAATCATTTCAATCCGGGGCCATGGTCTTTTATAAATACATGGAACGCCCAGAGCAGTTTGGCGTCTTGGAAGTCGATGCGTCGGGCAATGTGCTTTCTATTGAGGAAAAACCAAAACAACCAAAGTCTCATTTAGCACAACTTGGTCTGTATCTTTACGATTCGAGCGTATTCGACATCATCAAAAAACTAAAGCCATCCGCGCGCGGCGAATTAGAAATCACCGATGTTAATAACGAATACCTGCGGCAAGGAAAACTGATCGCCTCCCCTATTCGAGGCATGTGGTTCGACGCGGGAACATTCCCGGACTTCAAACGGGCGGCGGATTATTTCGCAACAAAAGAAAATATCCGCTAAATCGTCGGCGGGAATGGAAGCTGGGGCTCTTCGGGCCTCACTTTAAGTTCCTCGACTTCATCTTTTAAAGCCAGCAAGCGCAAATCGCGTGTAGTTAAAAGTTTCCGCAGCCGCTCCAGCTCCGTTTTAAGCGCGGTTAATTCACGCGTGCGCAAATGCAAAATATCTTCAATCGCTCGCTGTTCGCTGATATCTTCTCCAGAAAGCAAAAGGCCGCGGATGGTTATTCCTGATTCGTCATAAAGCGCGGCATGTCGCCAGCGGATGAGCCGTTCCGATCCGTTTCTCGTGAGGAGCGGATTTTCATAAAAATGGAATAATTTTATTTCTCCTGCAATCATCTTTTCAAAGGATGATCGTATTTCTTTTTTGACGCTTTCCGGAATGAAATGATCGAACCAGTTTTTTCCGATCGCCTCCGCTTCTTCAACACCGAGGACGCGACAAGCCTGACGATTTAATGACACAAGCGCACCCGTTCGGTCGAGTACAATCATCATAAATCCGGCATCTTCAAAATACTGTCGAACGCGATTCCGCTCATTCTCCAGCTCCTCCCGGTTCTTTTCCAAATTGCGGAAAACCAAATCATACGGATGAATAAATCCAACTACAATCACGGCGCGATAAATAAAATAATATGAAATGAGACGAATAAGATGTCCGCCTAAATTAAATCCGTCATCCGGCGCGCGATAGAGCGTGAAGACGAATTCCGCAACCGCTGTGAATAAGATCCAGGCAAACGTCCATCGAAAAATCGGCGGATCAAACTCCTGTCGTCTATGAAAAATCCCGATCAGCGAAAACAAATAACAGCCGATCACGATGCATTCAATATTCTTTTTAAAATCCGTAAGCCCAACTCCATCAACGTACGCGGCAGGGAAATTTTTCCAGAAAAAAATCGATAAAAGCAGTCCTGCAAACGCTACTGCAAAAACACTAAATAACATCCAAGCTTTTGCTTTTCTGCCAATCAGAAAGACAGCGATAACCAGCGAAAGCGCGCTTATCAGGCGCCCGGCCAACCAAAGCTGAGTTGCTAAATTCGCTGACGAGGCCCATGGAAAAACAGACATGCCCTTATAAGCAAGCATGTGAAGCATGTCTATGCCGGCCACAAAGAACAGCGCTGTGCCTAAACTGAGAAAAAATCCGTCGGAAAAAAATCGGCGTGCATTCCAAATAAGGGCGAATATACTGAATCCAACGAGCGCCGTCACGATTTCCACCAAACTATGAAACAGTAAATAGTCTACAAAATGCGTTAAAAATAAGCCGATGCATAAAATACCGCCAATCAGCATCGGCTCGATCGCCTCCCAATTTCTTTTTATGATCGCGACAGCCACACGATTCTTATTCTTAGTCTGTTTTTCGCGAGCTGGCAATAATTTATTGTCAAGATATTCAATCCTAACGCCAAAGTTCAGCGCTTTTAATGCTTTTCAAGAAAGCGAGCGATCAAACGAAAACC
>DASTLG010000125.1:0-13938 GCA_035715245.1 Patescibacteria group bacterium | reverse complement strand
CCATTTACCTCATCTGCGCTTCTTATTGAACCAATTGATCTTTTATCGTTGGCAACGTTCATTCAGTCACATGGGCATACCGTCCATGTTTTAGATATGGATGCAGAACGGCTTCAGCCAAACCAGATCCAATCGCATGTTAAAGAGAGGCAATACGATGCCGTCGTCCTTGTCTTTGATTACCACATTCCTCTAGCCACAGAAGACGTTTGGAGAAATGTTCTTGCTATCGCAGAAATCGTTAAAAAATCCGGGACACGAACCATCGTCGGAGGAAAAACAGCGACATTTTATCCAAACACATTCCTCTTTAAAGACTCTCCGATTGATCTAACTATCCATTTTGAAATGGAACGTACCTTGCTTGAACTCCTAAAGATCAAAGAATGGAACTCGACCCAATGGAGGTCTGTTCATGGGATCTCTTTTTTTGATCGAGACCAGGTCCATACAATAGAAAACCGCGTCCCAGCAGAAGACCTCGGATCCTTTCCTATCCCAAATCGGCATCTTGTATCCGTTCCAGACGATTACATCGATGTTCGCACTCTCCTCTCGAGTCGAGGATGCCCGCACACATGTAAATTCTGTCATGTTCCAAATTTCTGGGGCCGTTGGCGTCAGAGAGAAGCAAACGACGTCGTAGACGAAATTTCATATTTAATATCGGACTTTGGAGCAAAAAAAATTCTTTTTTTAGATGACAATGCGCTTGTAAATCCTGTTCGGATGGAGAAGATTTCTGAAGCAATTATAAATCACGGCTTGAAAGCGACACTTGGTTGTTTAGGATCGTGTTCAGTTTTTCAAATGCCTGTTGCCAAAAGGATGTTTGAAGCAGGCTTTCGCTGGATCCATTTTGGCGCAGAAACAGGCGATCCAAACGCGCTTCTACGGATCCGTAAAAATATTTCTCCAGATCAAATTCGTTCTGCCGTATCAAAATCACATGAAATCGGGTTCCGTATACGTACGAGCTGGATTCTCGATTTACCGGAATCAACACCAGAGGAGCTCGATCGAACCATCCAGCTTATTCTCGAAACACAATCAGAAGAAATACGACTGCATTTTCTTGCCCTTCGGCCGGGGAGTGAATTCGAAAAGCAATATCATCCAATGGCCGCATTTAATACCGTTCTCCCATCTCAGTATATTCATCATCCCACTCCCCAACTCTCCCTCTCGCGTATCCCGAATGATCTTTTTCAGGCAAAAATAAAAAATCTGATCTCACTTCTTCAGGAGCGCGGGTATTCATTCGTACAGAACGCTGATGATCTCAAGGACCCGGAAAAATTGCGGCACGGATCTGCTCCGCTTAAGATTGTATCACTCTGCCCCCTGCGCTACGGTCTTGATTGGCATCTATGAGTTACCGCTTTGGAATCCACGGAATAATCGCATCTGGGAAATCCTTTGTCGCTCAAAAATTAGCATCTGTTTTTGCCGAGCATCATCAGCCGCTCGTGATTATTGACGTTGACCAGATTCGGCGTGATATTTGCGGCGCATCGCAAAATATTGAGCATATCCAATGCCGCCATGAAATCCGCAAAGCCTTGGAACTAGAGCCTACCTCAGACCAGAGATTGGATGGCCGGCTGGTAGGAGAAAAAATTTTCTTTTCAGATATTTTCATGGAGCGCTATCGCTCACTCCTTCTTCCCGTGCTCCGGAGGGAATTAATACGGCAATTGCAAACTTTTACCGGAAACATTCTGCTTGAATGGGCGTTACTGCGGGAGGATGGCCTGCTCGATCTGGTGAATTATCAATCAGTACAATGCATTTGCGAACCAGATGTGCGAATGCGGAGATTGCACGCTTCTGATTTACCGCAAGAACAGCTCATGCACCGCATCAATTTCCAAATTCGACAAATGGAGAGCTATAAAACACGCCCTGCAGAGCGACTCATCTGCTTTGATACAAGCCGCCAAGAAGATTTTCACGACTTATACGAACAAATCCTCAAAAATTTTATCCAAACCTGCTGAGTATGATATTTGATCCCCGATGTAATTTTTGCCTTTTCCGGATTCCAGAAACCGGCGGCCGTGTTATCTGGCAAATCACCAACCGCTGTAATTACAGCTGTTCCTACTGCATTTTTAGTTCCACATTCACGAAACCCGCCGATGAACTCTCAACAGAAGAAGCAAAACGCGTAATCAGAGAATTAAAGGAGGCTGGTTTTACTCATTTAAAAATTACAGGAGGAGAACCATTCACTCGAATGGACATGCTAGATCTTTTGCGATTTGCCGACGAACAAAAATTTATTATCGACATTTCAACCAACGCCTCAATTATTACAGATGCAATCGCCGACACATTAGCATCTCTGCATATTAGCAATGTCCACGTGAGCCTAGATGGACATACCCAAAAATTACAAGAAGATGTCCGTGGACCCATGACATTCGAACGGACAATAAGAGGCATAAAAAAACTCGTTGAACGAGGCGTTTATACCCGCATCGGATGTCTTATCTACAAGAATAATGAGAATCAATTAGAGGAAATGATTAAATTCTGTTCAGAACTTGGAGTGCAAGAGATCATCTTTTCTTATTTGGAACCAGTAGGAAAAATGCGCGGAGATTCATCTATGGTTTCCACCAGATCCATAGATAAATTAAAAAAGGAACTGGATGAACTCGCAAAAAAATATTCAAAAAAAATTAGCGTACACTATAGTTTTACAGAAGAAGCTCCAACAGGAACATGCGGGACATGCCCCGGGATGACCCGTTTCCTCTCCATAGATCATACCGGCCGGATTTCACCTTGTACCTGGGTCGCCGAACGCGCACCGGAATTTATAAGCAAAAACACCCTTCATGAGAAACCGTTGCGCGATATTCTTGAAGAAGAACAACTGCAGACCTATAGCCGATTCACGCGGCAACTTAGTACATCGGGGCTCACCCGATGTCCAATGGCCGACATTTCTCTTTTCCAAAAAATCCAGCAAATCGATCAATCTATTTCTAACAAGTTCGAATTTCCGGGTACAGCGAAATATGATCTACAGGCGCCCATTTATCCTTTTTCCACGGAACATCTCAGCGCCTATCCTCCCTTTAATCTCCACGGAAAACGCGTTCTCACCATAACCGGCTCGGGAGATCATGCCATTCTTGCCTGCCTTTTGGGCGCGAAACATGTTTTTTCATTTGATATTAATCTGTTTGCAAATGCATACAGCGATTTAAAGCGAGAGGGCTTACTTCGGTTCTCTTATCATGAATTTAAAAACTTCTTTCTCAAAGAGAATCCTGAACCGTTTGCCTTTTCACTTTTCGAAAAAATAAAACAGTTCCTTCCATTTCCTACCCGTTATCTTTTCGAACACGCCTACGAACGTTATGGAAATAGCGGGAAGCAGTTGCGCGCATCTCCCCTTTTCCGTTCAACCTACGAGCGCGATGAAAAAACCCTGAAGCATATTCCATTTATCCAATCAGAAGAAGCTTTTCAAATCGCAAAGGAAGCCGTGCGAACAGCTGAATTCCAATCTCTCCAGAGTGATATTCGGGAGCTTCCAAAACAATTGCCAGAACACGAATTTTTTGATGCAATTTTTTTGTCGAATATCGCCGATCATAGCCATAAGCTCTTTTCTGAAGCCCATGATGCTCGCGAATTCCGCGATCAGATTATTGCCCCGCTCCTTTCCCGTTTATCGCCGGGAGGCGTTCTTGCCGCGGCTTATCTTTTCGACATAGATCATCAATACGAATCAAAACCAAGGAATGAAATGAATGACCAAGAAAAACGGTCTGCCATTTTTCATGAACTCCCCGGAATTCGATACGAAGAAATTTATTTTCCAAGCGCGATAAACGAAACAATTAAGGACGGGCTGGCCCTGATCTGGAAATAAGCAGATTATGGAAAAAAATTTGAGCGAATTTTCAACGGTATACCATCAAGAGTCATCCATCTATGATCGGTTTAGCCAAGCGGAAGACGCTCCGGGCCGTATTCTTCAAAATCTGCTGCCCCTTCTTCCACGCGACTCACTCTTAGATCTCGGCTGCGGAACTGGCAAATACATGGCTCTCCTCGCACCTTCCATTAGCTCACTTATTGGCGTGGATGCTTCAGCGGAACAGCTTCAGATCGCGCAACAAAAAACTCCTGGTCTCAGATATATCCAGGCAGATGCGGCGCACATTCCGCTTCTCAACCAATCCATGAGCGCGATTTTAGCCTGTTGGGTTTTAGGCACGGTTTTAGATGAATCGCATCGGGAAGCAATCCTTAAAGAAAGTGAGCGGATTCTGCGACCCGGCGGACAGATGTTTCTGGTTGAAAATGATATCGGGGGCGCATTTGAACAAGTCCGAGGCAGAGATCCGGACCCATTCGAACGAACACGCCGCTATAATAGTTGGCTCCTTGCTCATGGATTTGTTATGGAAAAACGATTTGAGACCTTTTTTAAATTCATCAATAAAAAAGAAGCAAAAATGATTTTTCAAACGATTTGGGGAGAAGAAGCCGCGCAACGAATAAATTCTAAAAAAATAAACCACCGGATCATTATTTTTTCGAGGGTTTTTGACCAGCACGAACAGCTGAGCTAAACTTTTAAGGTTTACAATAATATTTTTTTCTTTATGACAGAACATTTTCCCGGGGGCGGAGACCGAGTACGTGCCGCCAAAGAACGGATAAATGCAATGATAGAAACTATCGAAAGCGGAGACACTCTTCTTGCTCAGATCGGTCTATCAGAAGAAACTTCAAGGCAAAAAATCAAGGCAACGTATGAGCAAATTACGCGCTCTCTTGATCCGAACGTTCTGCGGGATTTAGGAATCCCAGAAGATCAACGCAAGCGAGCCGCAAGAGCACTTATTAAATTAAAGCAGAGCGCTGCCAGTATGAGTGCGACAACCCGCGCCCGTGCCGCGGCTGATTTAGTTCTGGGATCAAAACGAACTTCACACGGACGCGAAAGACAGGGTCGAACGAGTGGAGAATCAGAACGACCTTCGAGCGGCGAATCAGGACGCTCAGGCGGCGAATCAGGCTACCGCTCCGGTTCAGGCAAACGACGAACGGGCGGCGAATCAGGAGGACGTTCAGGCGGTGGTGAATCTTAAGGGAATATTGGATATCATTGCTATCCGCTATGATGACTGAGCGGGATTTTAATCGACTGCATACAAATCAGCGTCTTTTTGTTCATGAGCTTCTAGAACGCGGCATCCGAGTGACAGTCATAGATCGAGATGCTGAGCTACTCCAGATCACATTCAAAGGGAAAAAGCAATACATTATCGATCGATCAACAGAAAAAGAACCGAGTAATCTGGTCAAGATTACTGCGGATAAATTTTTGGTCAAGAGCTTACTCAAAACTAACAAGATCCTCGTTCCCGAGGGACAATTATTTGGTCGTTCGCAGAAACAGGACGCTCTCGATTTCTCGGAGCATCTCGGATTCCCCTTGGTTACAAAGCCTAATTGGGGTTCTCACGGAGATGATGTATTTACGAATATTCAAAGCAAACGAGAGCTTTCATCTATCTTGGATAACCTTTTTCTTCGCCACGATCTGGTAATCATTGAACGGCACTATCCGGGAAAAGAATACCGTATTTTTCGAACACGAAACGGGCGCTATGCGGTTTTACACCGTGATCCGGCGCACGTAATCGGTGATGGAAAACATTCGATTCTCGAACTTGCAAAAACAGAATCCAGACACCGTAAATCGCAGTACAAGAAAACAATCCTCTGTCCGATCGTGATCGATGATTCTGTCCGCGCATATTTAGCTCTATCAGGCCTTCGTTTAAGCTCTATTCCAACAAAAGGCGAAAAGGTTTATCTTCGACTCACGTCAAATTTAGCAAAAGGCGGCGTAAGCTCTGATGTAACCGACGTCATTCACCCGAATGTTCTAAAAATTGCAGAGCGCATCCATCGAATTTTTGAACACTTGCCCTGCATTGGCATAGATTTTCTTACGGAAGACATCTCATCTCCACGCGCGGGAAAAGATTACGCAATCCTGGAAATTAACTCAAATCCAGGTCTCGCGATGCATGCATTTCCGGCCCATGGCAAGCCGCGAAACGTCGCTTCTTATTTAGCGGATGAACTCTTCCCTATTTAGATCCGATTTTAACACGTTCTGTTTCTATGGCCGCTGAAGCAACCCATGTCGTTCTCACAGAACTAGTTTTTGATGAATTTTTTTCGTATTTTTCCAAATCTGATTTTATCATCGGCACGCTCTTCCCTGACATTCGCTACCTCGGAGTGATTGACCGCGCGAGAACCCATCTCGCCGATTTCGATTTAAAATACATCCAATCCGAAGAAAGCGCATTTATTGCCGGAATGAAATTTCATCATCTAGTCGATCAAATTCGTGAACATTTCATGGTCGAACACGGACTTTATTCTCTATGCCCCAAATTCGACTATCAAACCCAAGCGATTAAACTCCTGGAAGATGAACGTTATTATTCAAAAATTGACACATGGTCTTTAGAGCGCGCCTACCTTGAAGGTATCCCCGATGAGGAAGCGGGATTCGGTATCGCTGAAGCATCCATCCAAAAATGGCATTCCATTTTACAAGCGTATTTTCTGCAACCTCCAACAGACCTTTCCCGTACAGAGTTTATGGCCTCAATAGGATTTAAAAAAGAAATTGCGGATTCGTTCAATGGATATCTTCAGGAGATCCGAAAAAACAACGTTTTTTCCATCATCGATGATTTTTTCCGTGTTTTTCCAGAGTTGGTGAAAAATTCCGCTTGACCGGTTTCGCAAAAAGCGCAAGATAAAATTATCATTCTTAACCCCGCGCCTATGCTCGACCATATTTCTCTTTACGTAAAAAATTTAGATGATGCAAAAAAATTTTATTCTGCCGCCCTTGCGCCTCTTGGATATGAAATCGCGCATGAGGGAGAGGGATTTTTAGGTATGGGTGAACCTGGGAAACCGGATTTATGGATTTCAGAAGAACCGGAAAAAGCGAAGCCGGCCCATGTCGCTTTTCAGGCAGATGATCGAACGAAAATTGATGCGTTTTATACAGCCGCTCTCTCAGCTGGCGGAAAAGATAACGGAAAACCAGGTCCGCGCGATAATTACGGGCCAAACTATTATGCCGCGTTCGTTTTTGACGGAGAAGGAAATAATATCGAGGTCGTTTGTCATAAGCCGGCGTGATCCAAAGTGGGATGATCTCATTCGTTTTTTATGATTCAGCTGAAACGCGCCTACGTATCTCCAGAAAAATCGGACGGATTCCGCATTTTGGTTGATCGCCTTTGGCCGCGCGGTCTTTCGAAGAAAAAAGCACAAATCGACCTTTGGGTCAAAGAGGTCGCACCTTCGGATTCGCTCCGAAAATGGTTTTCGCATGATCCGAAAAAGTGGATCGCATTTCAAAAAAAATACAAAGCTGAACTCAGAAAAAACACGCAAACCGTCCAGGAATTGCGTCGCGTGATCCGGCGTGAGAAGAAAGTAACCCTCGTTTTCGCCGCTAAAGACGAGGAACACAATCAAGCGATTGTTTTAAAATGGGTTCTCCAGAGGAAATGAATCGCCTAAATCAGTTTTTTTAAGTCTTTCTACCTTGACAAAGGGCTATTCCTGTGCCACTATTTTCCGTTTGCTGAAAAGACCAAATCTACGGAGGCTAAATTGTCCGTTAAAAAGAGAATCAGCTGGCGCGAGATAATCCCGCCCGAGGACATGGGCACCTTCAATCTATTCGGGTTGTTCGTGATAGGCATGATGCTGGCAGAGTTCTTTACCTGGCTCGTGATGGAGTCGGACGAGTACCTGTTCAGATTTGCGCTTTGGCTGATCTCGCCCTGGGTCGCACTTGCCCTGCTCCTGACCTCGACCAAGGCCGCACTCATGTGGCGCCGGGCTCGACGAGAAGGAAACCTGGCCCTCAAGCGGATCACGGCCACCATCTTCTGGGTTAGCCTGAATGTCTTGACGGCCTACGAGATCTATCATTACATCTGGTGGAAACTACTCGTCCAGGCTTCAATCCCCACGGTAATCTACGACACGTACTACTTCAACCATTAAATCAGTTCTTCACGGCCCCTACGGCCGTTTTTTTCTTTAAAATTCATTTACTTCTGTTCTGTCACGCAAAAAAACCGCCCTTATGGGCGGCTTTTGATTTTCGTCAATTTACGGCGTAGATGTCGTAGGCGACTGGATCGAGGAACCTGCTCCAGATGACGAGGAATTCTGCTGATTATTATTTTGATTCATCATATTCCACTGCCCTCGATGTCCGCCAAAACGTCGGCCGAAATTGCCCATCATGCCGCCAAATCCCATCATTCCTCTTCCACCTAAATGAAACGGAAATAAATTCGTTGGAATATTATTGTCTTTAGCCCATTGCTGGAGCGATGTGATTTCTGATTGGATCGCGGCTTGCCGATCTGACGGGCTTTTCCCGTTAAGTGAAGTCAGGAAATTCTGAACCTCCGTTTCTTTCGCTAAAATTTTGTTTTCCTGATCCTGCGTTATGGTTCCATTCGCGACCTGCTGGTCCAGCTTGGTTTTAAACCGCTGGGCAAAATCAGCCTGTTTTTGCGCCTGCATCTGCTCGCGCTGTTGATCAACCACCTGTTGAACATCAGACGGATTCAGATGAAAACGCGTGGCAATCGCATTCACCAGGCTGCTCATAAAATTCGAGCCCGTCTGCGGCTGGGCGGCGTAGATCGCCCCAGCTCCCAGAGCTGTTACACCGACAATTGCCGTCGCTGATATAAGAAACATCCGAATTTTATTCATAAGATAAACCCTAGCTTAAGAATTAACGTGCATCTATAGATACGAGCCTGATTTCTTTTTTGGCGCACTGTTTTCTTATCATTGAAAACCAGATCAAAAAAGCTCGTCTGTAATAATAGTTGACCGCTCTTTGCTCTTTTTGTACGCTTTTCCATTCGTTCTTTTCATCATCACCCAACGGAGGTTCTACATGAGAGAAGTCGTGGCGATCTTTAATCGCGTCAACCGAGAAGAAACGCCGCTTTTTGAGCGGCCTGTTTTTCGAGAAAACGATCGCCTTTTTACTCTCGATCGATTCGAAGAAAGCAGTACCTCCATTGAATCCGCCGAATTCGAGCGGGCATTACACGATGGACATCTAACATTGATTGGACCGTACAAAAAAGTCGATGATTATACCGTGCTCATTGCCGAAAATGCCGAAGATGTTGAACACGGCATTCCTCTGCCGCGGATTGAGCATCTCTACATTTCTCGATTCCAGGCCCGCTTTGTCTTAGCACGTCTCGCAAAGGCGTATTTTCTACAGGCGGAGATCGCGCTTATTCAAGGCGATCTCGCGCAAGCGTTCAAGGCATTTGCGCGTGTTATTCGGAGTTATCCGAACTGTCTTCCAGCCTATGCCATCGCCATTCAGCTTGCCCGTAAACTCGGCGATACTCGGTCTGCTTCGTTTTATGAGTATCTTTTACAGCAGCGAATCACGTGGATGAAGAAAGATCGTTTCGACGAATGGATTCAGCCAAAGCTTTCTTTCCAGCTTTATCTGAAAACCCTAAGACTTTGCTTCGAACATGAGCAATTACGCGGCACAGTCACGTCTATTTTGCCGCTCGGATTCAGAACGCTCTTTTTTGAATGGACACTCTAATTTCAAATCTTCCCTCTCTCGAGGGATTTTTTATTTGCCATTAAAACCTGGTCAGGTAAGGTAGTTTACATGGAAACCGTTGACGTTAAACTCTTCAAGATCGGAGACCTTATCCCGGAAAGTGGAGATTATCTCTGCCTTCCGTGCGGTTATGTTCAAACGTTTCAAAAAGGCGAACATTTTCCTCCCTGCGAGGCATGTTTTGCTGGGACTGATCAAGGCCCAGACGGGTTCAACTTTCCCTCCTCTGAATTTTGGTCATGTATTTGATCGTGAACGGCAGAGATCAAGATTGACAAGTTCACGGAGATGACTAACGTGAATCTTAGGGATGTGGGAACCGCCTCTAAGTCATTTAATGTCTTCAATATGGCAAATATCGACCTCAATACCGCGGGCACCGAAGAGCTGAGCAAAGTGGAGGGCATTGGCCAAGAACGCGCGGAACAGATTGTCCGCATGCGTGAAGAACGCGGCGGATTTAAAAGCTGGGATGATCTCAAACAAGTTCCCGGATTTTCCGATAAGATGGTGGCAGATCTGCAGAAAAAAGGAGCAAAAATTTCCGGAGAAGAAGAGGACATGGAAGAATAACAACATTGTCCTTCAAAAACACATACCTACACCGGTATGTGTTTTGAAACAGAAAATAAAAACAAACTTAGGATTGACAAAATCGCTTAACCCTGCTCATATACAGATGCCAAAGGCAAAGGAGGACGCCATGGGTTTCTACGACTACGTCGGGATCACGTTCGCACTTGCCGGAGTGATCGGGATCGGAGTCGGGCTTCTCTATGGAATCGACGAGGTCGTTCAGCGAAATATCGCAGACATTCGCGTCATCGGCACATTAGTGGTTCTCTTAACCGCGGAGTTCGCAGCCGCCTGTATCTTGAACCATTACAAGGCCGAGTTCTTCAAAGGAACAACTGTCTGTGTTCTCGGACTTTTACTTGGTTTGATTTTTTCAGGTCCTTCCCTCTGGGGATTCACGGAACTGTTCGGATTTATTAAGCAATATCGTGAGGACAGGAAGGCGACCAGGCTTCGGTGAAAGCTCTGAAAAATCTTTTTCGACGGCTACGCCGTCTTTTTTTGATTTTTCATGGTTTGATACGGCATTGAAACATTCCAAAGACCCTCGAACATCGCCGCCATTAAGCGATGAATTTCCGGTGAATCAATGAGAATCGCGGACATGGCGCGAAGCGAACTAATGATCGCCACTTTTTCATCAAATAAAATAACCACCGATTCAAATCGCCCTTGCATCTGTTTTGGCAAATACCGCGGATTTCGCTCTGCAATTTCTGCATCTGAAAGCGGGCGCTCTCCTTCCCCGGTTCCGTATTCCCAAAGCGACCGCGTTTTAATCTGCCGCACGCGCCGCGTCTCCAGATAATATTTCGAATAATTTTTATCAAATTCTGAAAAAAAATTTTTTCGCGGCGCTAAAATATCCCATGATCGTGTTCTACAGTAGAGCGCCTCTTCCACCACGGTTTTAATCCCGGAAATTCCATCATACTGCATGACTTTAATGGCATTGACATCACCATTTGGGAGATACGCCTGAAGAATCGGGAGAAGATGGTCAATTTGTTGTTTACGTTCTTCCAGGCGATCAATATCTTCATCAATCACACGCCGCAATCGCTCCGGCGAAGTCATCATGAACACCAGACTCCGCGCTGTTCCGTGTTTTGAAGCCAGACCTTTCTGGATCAGCGTTTCAAGCGCGTGGTAGATAGTTGGGCGTTTTAGCCGTGTTTGTGTAGCAAGCGTCTGAACATCAATAGACGGCCGGGAAAGGCCCGCTAAATAAATTGCGCTTTCCGTGGCGGTTAATCCAAGGCTTGTGAGCAAGTCTGTTTCTTGATTCATATTCTCATTTTATTATTTACAAATTTTTGCTTAGTTGTCAATAAATCATGAGGTGTTTATCAAGTATTATGAACAGATATTAAAATAAATAAATCGTTCCATTATTCTAAAATCAGCTCATTCGACAATTTAAGAGGAGGGCATCATGGAAAAAACACTTTGTCTTCTTGGCCAGAATGAAACCGTAAATCAGATCCTCAGAGAAATCGCACGAGAATTTTCAGGATCGCTCATCTTGAAAAGTGAAATATCGGATTCTGAAGTAAAAAATCTCCTTGATTCAGAACGACCCGCGGTTTTGATCGACGGTCGTCAGTCGTGCGAAGTCAGCGATCCAGGCAAATGGCGAACGCCCATTCCGCACCTGTTTGCGATCGGGATTTCTAATACGAGCATTCCATTTGGGAAACCGTGGAATCTCTTTATTTTGATCCGACACGAATCCCTAATGAGCGTCTTTACGCCTGAAGGAGGAGAAATTCCTATTTTAACAGTTTCTGAACTTGCGAGATTAATTATCCGGCGTCAGGGCGTCACCTGGAGCAAAAGCCTCTCATCTGAGGCGCTCACGATTCAGACGGACGCATTTAAACAAGCATCCGACCTGCTCGCGTTCACCAAAGCGGCTTATGTCTTTCCAGATCGCAACGGAAATTGCTCGTGGTTCGATCCGCAAACGCAGACTCTGCTCGTAACTCCGCGACAGGTCGAAAAAAGCGCGTGCGAACCAAAGGATCTTATTCCAGCTAAATATGATCCGGAAAAACACATCCTCCGGTATGCCGGAACACAGAAACCGTCGATCGATACGCCGGTTCAAGCGACGCTTTATCGAGCCCTGCCGGATATTCGCGGATTCCTCCACATTCATCCAGCCGGCGGTATTTTTTTGCCGGATGCCATTACGGACTTTCCCTATCCATGCGGGGCACAGGAAGAAGCGCTCACGATTCTCGCCTGTCTTCGAGCTCATCACATCACTTCCCCGTTCATGATCGAGCTCATTCATCATGGATTTCTCATTGGATTGGAACATGAAGGAGCAACGCGTCTGAACATGGAATGGCAATGCGCCCTTTCCGCTTATTCGAAACATCTCGAAGAAATTGGAAGGCCGGATCTCGGTAAAACCTTGTTCCTCCAGCCGATCATGACGGGAGCGCGTATCATCGGTGTCTTTGCTTCGGAGAAATCTGAAGGATGGAGCTCTTGTTTTCTTCTCAACTCTGAACGCGGCCGAGGATATGGACGACGAATCTTGAAAGCTCTGGAGAAAACGCATACAACCATTCGCGCCCATACGCGCTGTGAAGTCGCGGACTTCTATCTCAAAAACAGCTGGAAGATTTGCGCCCGGGATTCCGAAACGCTCACTCTTCAGCCGCCGCAGCTGGATATGTCCGCTCGACAGAAGGAGGCGTGATCATGTGTACCCTGGTGGTCATGAGAAACCTGTTCCCTGAGTATCCGCTTGTCATCGCATCTAATCGCGATGAACGCCCGGAACGGCCGTCAGCAGATGCTGAATTCTGGAGCGACCATCCGGGTATCTTCGCTCCGCGTGATTTGGTCCGAGGCGGAACTTGGATCGGTGTTGCCGAACATGGCATCTTTGTCGCCCTCACGAATCGCGATTGCGTGCCGCATGCATCCGGTCGCGCTTCTCGCGGCGCTTTGCTCGTTGAGGCGCTCCACGCGCCGAATGCGCGCCAAGCGGCTGAATTCGTTATTTCTGCGTTTTCCAAATCCACGTACAACGGATTTCACCTCGTCCTTGCTGATCAGAATGAAATGTTCCTCTTAGTCGGCCATGGAGAACGGCTCACCTGCGATCAAATCCAGGCGAGCACGACGATTCTTACCGCTTACGGGATCGGGGCAAAAGACACGCCGCGCGCGAGAGAAATCGAACGCCGAATCAGCCGTCTGAACGATTCTTCGCCAAACGCGGTGAATCAGCTCCTCGACTTCCATGCGAATGGAAATCCGCTTGCGGCCGCGTGCGTTCATGATCCGAATGAATCGCATCGAACCGTTTCTTCCATGCTCATTCGCACAGATGCATCCTGGTCGGCATTCGAAACGTGGTATCGGCGCGGGCCGGCCTGTAGCGGTCCTTTCACAAAATCCGTCCGAATTCCCATCTCAAGGAAAAGGAGAACGCCATGAAAAAAATCCTCGTTACTGCCGGTTCAACCAGCGTTCCCATTGATCGCGTTCGCGTTATCTCGAATCTTTTTCATGGCCGCACCGGCCATCACATTGCGGAATACGCCGCAAAAGCCGGAAACCAGGTTACTCTACTCACCTCGAGTGCGGAAAAAGAATTCGCACATGAGGTCCCAAATATGCGCGTGCGCCGTTTT
>DASTLG010000124.1:0-6587 GCA_035715245.1 Patescibacteria group bacterium | reverse complement strand
GCAAATGCTGCTGCGGACACCACGAATAAAAAACGGTGAATTCAAATTTGACTCCATAAAAATGGAGTCTTTTTTGACAAATGAACGGCGGCCCGCAAGAATGAAATCACGGAGGGATCGATGCGACTTGCCGAGTTGGAGAAGCTCATCATCGAGCTGCGCCAAGACATTCACCCAAAAGTCTCACAGTTGATTTCGCGAATATCTTCTATCCGCGTAACGATTCCGCGCATAGGTAAAGCCAGGGATTCCTTCCGTACATTTCGGGAGACGTGTCTCGCGGAGTGGCGGAACCTTAAGCGTCGTTTCTGATTTCTTTTTTTCTTCTCGCGGCGACCATTCGGCCCGCCGTTTTTTTTACCCGGCCCAATATCCTTGAGCAAACAACAGGGTATAAAGACCGAGTAAGAGCAGACTCGCTATGGTCCAGCTTCGTTTCCAAAGCGGCGGGAATGATGCGAGCACGAGATATATGGGAAATAGAACCAGCACATAACGACCAATGCTCATTAGAGTTCCGGTGCTGACTGCGACCACAATCGTGGCAAGCATGTACACGCCGTAAGAAAAACGAACACGAACAAGCGTGAGAACCGAAAGGATCACAGAGGTTAGCAGAAATCCAAAATCAAGCGCCAGATTGGCCGCGGCCGGCGCCGTCGCCGTCTGAAAATGAGACGCGTTTAAATGAAACGATCGACCCCACGCGTTTTCGATTTTAAAAAACAGCAGAAAATCCCCGTAGACAATTCCATGGAAAGCGAAAAATGAGACCAATCCGAGCGGAACCAAAAGAAGCGCAAATATAGAAGGCCGAAACCATCTTTTTTTGTAAGTTGTGATGAATTCAATGAGCAGTGGAATAAAAAGCAGAACGCCGGTTACCCGCGTCAAAGCCGCCGCACAGCCAATGATAGACGCAAGGACGAATCTTTTTTTACGCGCAAAATAGATCGAGGCGATAGAAAGGAATAAAAACAGCGATTCCGTATAAATCGCGTTCAGAAAGATGGCGGTTGGAAAGATCAAAAGAAAAAAGACAACCTCTTCCGGATTTAGTTTCGGATGAAATTCTTGAACGAGCCGGAACAAGAAAAAACAGGCGGCGCAAAGAGCGGCAAAGCTTATCAGCCAGCCAGCAAAGATAAATTGACTCAAAAAAAGACGTCCAAAGAGTGCAAGCAGGCCAGGATAAACCGGAAAAAAGACCAGATTCGAAAGAACATCCGAACCCTTGAAAACATAGCCGTGTTTCGCGATATTCAAATACCACTCCGAATCCCAGCGCGCCGGAAGCTGAAGAAGATTCCAAGATGGAGCACGGAGAGTGTTCGGATCCATCCATGAATAAGCCGTATCTGATTTCACGCTCAACCGATTCCAACTGATGAGCGCGAATCCGTTAAGGAGAACCATCCAAATGAATAAAAAGGCAAAAATTTTCTTCATAGGCGTGGAAAAATGATATCACGAATGATAGGCTATTCGTATGGCGATCGCCCATTCCATTATCATTCCGGCCTACAATGAAGAGAAAAAGATCGAATACGCCGTACGTGAAGTCAGCCATGCTTTTGCACGGTTTGGAGCGACGTACGAAATCATTGTTGTTGATGATGGATCTCGCGACCGCACGGGTTTGATCGTCCGCAAACTGGCAAAATCCATCCCGTACCTCCGTCTTATTCGCCACCGAAAAAATTCCGGCAAAGGCGCGGCCATAAAAACCGGCGTCCGGCATGCTCGCGGGCGGTTGTTGTTTTTTTTAGATGCGGACCTTTCCACGCACCCGCGTGAATTTGCCGAATTCCTTCCTTATCTTGAGGAGTACGATGTCGTTTTTGGATCTCGACGAACGCGCGGAACGACTATTACAAAACGCCAGCCGCGATTCAGAATTTGGGCCGGCAAACTATTTAATTTTTTTGTCCGCTCTGCCCTACAGGTTCCGTTTCGCGATACACAATGCGGATTCAAAGCCTTTCATCGACGCGTGCGGCCGCTTTTTTTGCGGCTTACGAGCAAACGGTGGGTCTTTGATGCCGAATTTCTTGCGAACGCCGTTCATCGCGGGTTTTCTCTTAAAGAACTTCCAGTAACCTGGCACCATGGGAGAGAAAGCCGAGTCCGTTTACGAGACGTATTCAATATTTTTCGCGAACTTCTCCGCGCTCGACGAACTCTGCTTCGCTAAACACAAAAAACGCTATCTCCTTGGGCGTTTTTTGGATTCTCAGAATAATTTATGCGGTCGGTTTATTCCAGCGCTCAAATGCGCGAAGCACTTCCAGCGGGACGGCGAAGACAATGGTATTGGATTGATCTGATGAAACATCATTAATGGTGTTCAATGTTCTTAAGTGCAGGGCGCCGGGACTTGAAGCCAAAATATCAGCCGCTTTACGCAGATTTTCTGCCGCAACCACTTCCCCTTCTGAGTTGATAATGACCGCGCGCTTTTCACGCTCGGCTTCCGCTTGTTTTGCGATGGTCCGCTTCATGTCTTCTGGCAGAGAAATGTCTTTCAGCTCCACGGAAAGCGCTTCAATTCCCCAGCTTTGCGTGTGCGCCGCAACCAATTCTTTAATCCGAGAAGAAGCCTGATCACGCTCCGCCAGGAGCTCATCCAAACTTAATTCTCCGCACACATTCCGCATAGTGGTCTGCGCGAGTTGCGAAACGGCATTCCAGACGTTCTCGACTTCGATCACCGATTTCGCCGCATCCACAACACGATAATAAATGACGGCATTAATTTTGCAGGAGACATTGTCTTTGGTAATCGCGTCCTGATAGGGAACTTCGACGGCTTTCGTTCGAATATCAACCTTCCGCATGGATTGGAAAATCGGCCAAACAATCGTCCATCCCGGAGAAACGAGTTTACTAAATTTTCCAAGCGTAAACCGAACTCCGCGTTCAAACTGATCGATTTGTCGAATCGATGCCAAAATCAGCACCAGCACCACAATGAGAAAAACGATGTACATAGAAAAATAATTTATTAACCTGTTTTGCCCACTGTAGGAGCTGAACAAACACGCGTCAATAGAACCTAAAAATAGCGACTGGTTGCCGCTATTTTTACGTGGTGTCCTCAGATGGAATCGAACCATCATCCGCAGCTTAGAAGGCTGCTGCACTATCCGTTGTGCTATGAGGACAGAACAATTTCGATTTTGAAAATAACGGCGAGCATTTTACCGCCCTCCTCTCTTTCGGTCAATTATGCCTCTTTTTGTGATGATTCCGTTTTTTCAGACTCCTCTTCCTTCTCCCCGATCGGCGGCGGCCCTTCAACCGGTTCGAGCAGGGTCGAATCGACATTTGCAACACGCAAAATTTCATCAACGGTCGTGATACCATCCAACGCCTTGAGAATTCCGTCCTGCGCCATCGTAATCATTCCATCTTTTACCGCGAGTTCCTGAATTTTGTATTCAGAAACCTCATTGCTCAAAATAACCGCCTCAATTTCTTTTGTCATGGCAAAAATTTCATAGATCCCAATTCGACCTTTGAAACCCGTGTTGTTGCATGTCGGACATCCTTTTCCCGGGCCCATGAAATTCAATTTGCTCTTATCAATCTTGATTCCGGATTTTTCCGGCAAGGTCCCAAGCAATTGATCAACCTGCTTTTGCCAAGCCGGATCCAATTTGGTCGGGACTTTGCAGTCCGGACATAAACGGCGCACAAGCCGCTGTCCAATGATCGCGTTCAATGAGGGCGCGAGCAAAAATGGTTTCACCCCCATGGAAAGAAAACGCGGAATCGCACCGGCCGCACTGTTCGTGTGAATCGTTGAGACCACCAGATGGCCCGTGAGCGCCGCTTGAATCGAAATTTCCGCTGTTTCCAGATCGCGAATTTCACCGACCATTACGACATCCGGATCCTGACGCAAAATCGACCGTAGGCCGCGGGCAAAGTCGTAGTGTTTTGAATGATCAATCTGACTTTGGTTAATTCCCTCGAGTTTATATTCGATCGGATCCTCAAGAGTGATGATTTTAACTTTTGGATCATTCAATTTTTTTAAGATCGCATAGAGGGTCGTCGTTTTACCTGAACCCGTCGGACCTGTCGTAATAATCATCCCGTTCGGCCGTTCGATTTCTTGTTTCAGCTGGTCAAATGCACGCCCGCGCACGCCAAGATTTTCAAAATCGAGCGCAACCGCCTTTGGACGCAGAAGACGCATGACGACTGATTCACCAAATGCCGTGGGCAAAAAACTGACACGGATATCAATCTTTTCTTCGGGTAAATAAATGGTGATGCGGCCGTCCTGCGGAACGTCTTCCACATTGATTTTTACTTCAGAAAGTAATTTCAAACGGCTGATCATCTGCTTCCAGGCATCTTTTGGAAGTTTCGCCGTATCATGCAGAATGCCATCCAGACGAAATCGGATTTTTACGTCCGCTTCTTCCGCTTCAATATGGATATCTGAGGCTCCGGCCTTGATTGCGGCACCTAATATCAGCGTTACGACATCCGTGGTTGAAACTTCGGTAATTTTTTTCTGCAAATCATCCAAATTCGATATTTCCTTTGCATATTTTTCCAGATCTGACTGCTCAATCCGATACCCCATGACGATTTCTTTCTCTTCAGGAAGCATCCGATATAAATCTAATCCATACGCAATCCCATCTTCAGACGCAAAATACAGCTGAACATTTGCATGTTCGTTTTTTGCAATCTGTTTGACCAGCGCCTCGACAGATGGGCTGGGCTGATTTGTCGCCAACCGAATATTATCACCGGATTTAAGAAACGCGACGGTTTTCAAGTCTTCTGCCTGCGCTTTTGGAATAAGCGCGAGCGCTTCGGGCATGACGGCAAAGCCCCTCAGCGCAATATACGGCATGCCGTGGTCCGCGGCCGTTTTTTCCGCCTCACGCTCTTTGTCTTGCAGGCGAACCTTTTCCATGGTCTCTGCCAAAACTTCGGTTTTAGATGCAGAAGCAGCTTTTTTTCCTGTTGAAGGAGTCGATTTTTGCATCGGAGCCGGCGCGGGTGCGGCAGTTACTCTCGCATTCGAGGTGTTTGTCGCTGAAGAAGGCGCCGCTTTTTTTAAAAGGTCCTCGATGGATGAGGCCTTTTGGGTCGGAGGCATAGGCAAAGAATAATCAAATAACAAATCAACTCTGAAGCATGGAGTTTATCCATGATTTACCGAACACTTCTTGCTGAAAAAAGAACTAAATCCGTTCGGTCAAGCAGCTCATCAAATCTTTTGTCTTCGAGCGCCGTACAGCCAATGCGTAAACCGATGCCATTTTGCTTGCGCAGTTCCTTCTGAAATACGGCGATAGATTCCATTCCAGGCGGCATATTGAAACGTGATCGCGAGCGTACCAGCTAAAACGAGCGAGAGTAAAAATACCATCCATGCCATAAGCGAGGCAATAAAACTGACAAGCGCCTGTCCAATCGCAAGTCCCGCAAACAAAACGGCAAAAAGCGGCAGACACGCAATAAATCCGACGATAAAGGCGAGCCCCAAAATTCCAGCGCCAACCAGAAGCAAGAGGATACCTTTTTCAACGATGATCAGCCATGATTTTTCGAATAAGCGCCAGGCTCGATACAAGCTTTGCAAAAACGTTCCCTGTTTTACCAGAAGTTCCTGCAACCCGAATAAGTGAATGGCTGTCAATGAAATAACGACCGCACCGAACACGATGAATGCCAAGACCGTTGCCAGCACATTCCAAACCGCCGGCCCGCGCACGGCGAATAAAACCGGGATATACAAAACTGCATGAAAAAACCAGACAAGCCCGAGCGTAATGATGTTTAAAAGAGCAATCGCGCCAAGCCGCGCCGAGCCGCGTGTCAGTAAAGATTTAAATGGAACGCGCTCCCCGCGTGCACGTGCGGCAATTCCCGCCGTAAGTGCGCCCTGCGCAATGAGCGAACAAATGATCAAAACAATGGCAATAGCGAGGGCGAATAAAATCCGCGGCCAAACGCCGGTCGCAAAAAAATTTGAAAACAGCTGTTTTGTCCCAATGGAACTTCCGAACATCTTTAACCACGAAGAGGATGCGAGATGAACATCGGAAATCGTTTCTCCATATGAACTCAGGAATACATCATAAATCCCGCCGGTTTGCAGAATTCCCGCAAAAAGGGCCAGCACCCATAATCTTCGTTCATGCCAGGCATTTCTCAGAGCCTCCCAAAGAACTTCGCGATATAAAGGACGCGGTTCATTTGTGCGAATCATAACGCCTCATAGAATACCACGGCTCGAGCCAAGCCTAAAGTCGGCATCACAAAAAAACACGGGTTCTGTTTGCCCGTGTTTTTTTCCAGATTCTCTTACGATTGATGGCCTAGCGCTGATCCTGTGCTTGCCTGAGGGATGGCATTTCGCGGATTTGCCGGCGGAATACCGACAATTGTTTCAAATTCATCACGTTCAATCGTTTCTTTTTCAAGCAGGTGCGAAACGACACGATCCATAGCATCCCGATGATCGCGAATGATCTTGAGCGCAGAATCAAGTCCCTCGCTCATTAAACGATCAACTTCTTTATCAATCATTTCCGCACGCGACTCTGAATAATCAC
>DASTLG010000123.1:0-5728 GCA_035715245.1 Patescibacteria group bacterium | reverse complement strand
CATCTTTACTGGAAGCGGGACCGAATCAGATTCGCTCGCCGTCGTCGGAACCATCCTCGCGCACAAGAACGAGATTCAAAAACGAATCAATTTAGAAACACGTCCGCATGTCGTTACGTCTGCCATCGAACATCACGCCGTTCTTGAACCGCTGCTCCATCTGCAAAAAACCGGCGATATTGAACTCACGATTATTCCGGTTGATTCCATGGGCATCGTGAATCCGAAGGACGTGCAGAAAGCGCTGAAACCCGCGACCATCCTCGTCACGATCATGACCGCGAATAATGAAATCGGAACCCTTCAGCCCATTGCCGAAATCGGACGACTTATCCTGAGTTGGCGTAAAGAAAAAAACACGTCTTATCCAATCTTCCATACCGATGCCTGCCAAGCAGCAGGCGCCATGGATTTAAAGGTGGAACATCTGCACACAGATCTTTTGACGATAAATGGATCAAAAATGTACGGGCCAAAAGGAATTGGTCTGCTGTATGTGAGGCGCGGAATAAACCTGGAGCCGCAAATTCGGGGCGGCGGTCAGGAGCGCGGATTACGATCCGGAACGGAAAATGTTCCCGCGATTGTAGGTCTTGCCGAGGCGATAAAAATTACACAATCCGAACGCGATGAAGAGAACGCGCGAGAGATCAAATTACGTGATCAGCTGATAAAGGGCCTGCTCAAAATTCCAAAAACCCGATTAAACGGTCATCCAGCAAATCGTCTGCCAAATAACGTCAACATTTCTTTTTTGGATATTGAAGGAGAAGCGGCGGTATTGTATTTGGATGCGGCGAACATCATGGCTTCTACCGGTTCTGCCTGCGCGTCTTCCTCGTTAGACCCATCGCACGTAATCATTGCGCTCGGCGTTCCGTATGAGGCGGCGCACGGCTCCATCCGTTTTACGCTTGGCCGGGAAACCACGGCAAAGGATATTGATCGCGTCATAACCGTTATGACTGGAATCGTGGAACGGCTGCGCCAAATGAGTCCGGTGAATGTGAACATGAAATATTATGCCTGAAAAAATAATCTAAATTTCTGATATGACGAAGAATTCACCGGCAGACGTGATTTCACGCGATAAAAACGAACATTGGTTCTACAGCCCGGAAGTAAAAGAACACTTTTTCCATCCGAAAAATTTTTTGGAGCAAGAACATGGATACGAAGACGCCTACATGGGCATGGTTGGATCGCCTGCTTGCGGCGATGCCATGCGCGTTTGGATTCGAATTAAAAAAGATGAAAGCGGCAACGAACGCATCACGGATTTTAAATGGCGGACGTTTGGATGCGCGAGCGCGATCGCTTCTACGTCCATGTTATCCGTCATGGCCACGGAAAACAGCGGGATGACTATCCCGCAGGCCCTCGCCATCAAGCCGCAAGATATCATGGTTCGGCTTGGCGGCCTGCCGGCGCGAAAAGTTCACTGTTCCGTGCTCGGAGACAAAGCTCTTCGCGCCGCCATTAACGATTATTTCAAAAAAACCGGCCAATTCGATCGCATCTTCATTGAACAAGGCCGTATAATCGATTCAGTTGTGAAAGCGACGGACCATGACATTGAAGAAGCTATTCTTGAGGGCGCTATCACGCTTGAACAAGTCCAGGCAAAAACAAAAGCCGGTGTGGGCGACCCGACGTGCTTGCCCGAAGTGGAACAACTGATCCGCTTTTACCGCGAAAAACATTTTGGAAAAATAGACGTCTAAACCACCCTTGTTTCAAATCAGCCGCGCGTTTACACTGCTGGAACATATCAATATGAAAATTTCCAAAATTATTGTGGATCGCGATCTCTGCATCGGAGCCGCTCCGTGTGTAACCATTGCACCCGGCGTCTTTCAGCTGGACGAAGAAAACAAAGCATACCTCGTTGATCAGCAAGCAGCGGATACGGACACAATCGTGTTAGCGGCGCAGTCATGCCCGGTTCAAGCGATTGCGGTGTTTGATGAAAACGGAAAACAGATTTTCCCAGAAAAATAAATGCCCTCATAAGTCGAGGGCAGAATCGGCGGCCTAGGACGGCTGCTGTTTTTTTGAAAGCGGTGCCAACTGATGAAGTCCGCGCTCCGCGATTCGATACGTTTCCGGATCGCCAATCAGGTTAAAGAACAAGCACTGCAGGCGCTCAGCCATCGGATTCGCCGAGTTGGAAATCGCCGCACGCTCCTTTTCATCGAACGCGCTCGGATTCAGCTTGAGCGTGAGCCCGATGAAAATGTCCAGATAGCCGAACAATACCTGCTGTTGGCGCTCAAGAGCGCCTTTTTCCTCCTGAAGCCGAATTGATTGAGATTCCTCAGTCTGGAGCCGATAGAGCTCCGCCTTAAGGCGGTATACTTCAGAGGAAAGTTCGAGCGCCTGCTGGCGCGCGAGCCAGTACAAAAGATTCAGATCCGCGTAGGCATCTCCGGAATTTTCCAGGTCCTCACGGAGTTTCCGAATTTCTTCTGCAGAATCTTCTTCCTGCTCGTACGAAAATTCCGCATAGTACGATCCTGTTCCGGTATTGGTCCGCTTCCGGCCATTTTCCATGAGCCACCCTCCTTTGGAAAGAACGGACACTATATATACCAAAAAACAGGCAATTCGTTAAGAGCCGATACCGAGCTACGAGAAATGGACTAAACCCGTTCTAAAACAATCAAATTTCGCTTCACCCGCTGGCCTTCGCGCGCATAGGTGATCGTTGCTTCTTTTTCCATCCAGCCTTGCAAGGGATTCTTTTTTACATATCCTGCGGCAGTCAATCGATCCATCAAATCCACGGCAACCACGCCATGAGACGAGACAAAAACGGGCCAGACACAAACCAGCAGATCCCCGCGTTTTTGAATGCGAGCGCACGCAGAAAGCGCATCAACCCACATAGCTTCAAGAGAACGTTTTTGATCTTGCAACGTCTGCACGGTTTCATGTCCAGTGAGCGGTTTGCCAAGATACCCTTCTGTAACAATTGCTTGTACAATCTGATCTTTCAAAATGGAATCGATTTTATTCACTGGTGTTTGAAAAAAACGCACCGCAGATCGTTGTCGCGCATCGAAAATTCTTTCTGCGGCAAGCCAATCCATGTTCTTCCGGCTGTTCTCAATTTGCTGAGCATCAATATCCGTACCCACCACAGAAGGACACCCGGAGAGAACGGCTTCCATTAAAATCGTTCCGCCTCCGCAAAATGGATCAAGTAATCCTGTCGGCGCTCTCCCAGATGAACGGAATGGTTCAAGCGCCAAGTTTACCATCATGCGCGCAAGCTTTGGCGGAAGCATGCCGGTTTTTTCATCTCGGCAAGGCCGCCCATAGTCGCGCTTGCTCCACGCATCCGCATCCTGCACATGCGTGGTAAGGCCCACGAGAACCGATCCATTTAGAAATCCGATCACAAAATCAAAACCCGTTTGAATTAAATCGGCTTTTGCCACAGCCGCCGGTGAAATTTCGCCCCGTTCTCCGGTGACCCAGCGAACAGATCGCCCTTGCTCCTGCAAAACACGCTTTAATTCAATGGGCAATTTTTTTGCTTGTTTCGTCTGCGCGGCAGACGCGCCAAACAAGGTCAGTCCAAATTCGATTTTCTTTCCTCGCGGGTGATTTAAAATAATTTCTGCTAACGTTAGTGCGCTCAAATTTGAAACAGGAAATTCAGCCACAACATCTCCCAACTTGATGGTTCCGGCAAGCGTTTCCTGCAGGACCTTTCCATCCCAATCTTCCCGGTCAAAAACCGCCATTTTATTCATGATCTGCGGTTTTGCTCCGTTCATCACAGCTTTTGCTTCAGCTAAAGAAAGCAATGGATGATTCCCAAAAATCAAAAAATGTTTCATGCACGAAAGCGTAGCCGATTCCAGTCGGAATGAACAGGCCGATCCCTTTCCATTCAGAAAAATAACGCGCTCAGGACGAGATTCTAACTAAGGCGAATCCATTGACAAAACGCCTATTTTCCTTTATTATTCCTCCCTTAAATAAGGCCTTCTAAAAAAAGCCTTGTCCGGCCTTTAAAACGCGCTCTTGGAGGAAGTCATGACCAAAACTCGAGCCTTCCGAATCGCCTGGCGCTGGTCCGCGGTTCTCGCAGGAATCGTGGTCCTGCTCCAAATCTGGTATTACACTCAGCCGAACACGGTGCTTTTTCCTTCACAGAGCATCGAGTTCAAGTCAATGTCCTACGAGGAACTCCGTGGGATATTCCAGCCGACCTGTCATACAACGAATCGGCACTATGTAAACGACAAGCCCACGGATCTGCCGGGAAACGAATGTGAAACGATTGAGCTCAGCTCGTATAGCGACGAACTGATCGACGAATGGTTCCTTTGGCAGTTCCGTAAGGATCTGCCGATCACGATCAAGCTCGAGAATCCGTATCTCCTTTCGCCGATCTGGAATGCACCCGGAGTTGTCTTCCTGACGTTTGCGATCATGTTCGTGGTCTACATGGGTCCGCGATACCTCGAATTCATCGGCCGGCAACGCCAAGAAAAGAAAGCTGAACCTAACGAGGTTGTGATCGGCGAAGGCGCATACCGAGCGGCAGAGGTCAACCTTCCGCCGCAACCGGCCAAACCAAGAATCAACCCGCTCTTCGCTTCTTGGGTATACAGCTTCCCAATGGGAATCACGTTTGGGCTCTGGCTCACGTCCATTGGACATCCAGTCGCCGGAGTGTCCCTCGGCCTCCTTACCGCCGGGCTCGGCTATCTCACCCCTGGAGCGATCATCGGGATCCTCTGGATGAACATTTATTTTCAGGGGGTGGCCCTCGCGATCCATACAAATATTCTGCTCGGAGGCGTGGTCATCATGATTGGCACCGGTCTTTTCATGGGATGGGTCGCGTTCATCGCGTACATGCATCGTCCTAACGGGATCGCCGATCGTATGGCTAAGTGGATCTCTCGGACCAGTCGCAAGCCGTATCACTGGCTCATGGGCGGCTAGCTCTTTCCCTATTTCGCCGCAGTCTCGAACGTCTTAAAAGACAATCGAGATTGCGGTTTTTTTAAATCGGGATGAAAATTTTCGCAAAAAAAAGCACCCCGACCATAGATCAGCCAAGCTGACTCAAAGTCGAGGTGCGGAGTATAGTCGCTAATCGATGAGCGACATCATGAACTCGTAGTCGCGGTAGACATCCTCGTCACGGATAACCCGACGAGAGGTATCGACTTCAACCTTAAAGAACTTCACGCCCGTCGTGTGCTGCATCTTTCTGCCGGGCGGATTGGTGATGATCGGCTGCGTGAACATGTACGCGTTCGCGCCCTTCGGAGCCAGCCGAGACACCTCCTTAATCCCATACTTGAAGTAGCCGTAGAATCCGCCCACACTGGTGTTAAAGAGGAACGGACCGCCCTGGACCGGCTTCACGCTCGTCACCACGAACTCAGGCGCACCCGTGTCCATCCGATCCCCGCGCTTCGGGTACTCGGTGAAGTGCTGATTGCCGATCTGGAGCAGGTGGTAGAATCCGCCCTTCTGCTTGGCGCTGTCCGGATTCGGGCGAAGAAGCTGTTCGAGGTGGCCCTTGAGAAGGGTCTCGAAGTTGGGAAGACCAGGATGAATCGAGATGGTGCCCGGGATGATGTCGGGACGGACGCCGAGCAGTCGCACGCCATTCCACCACTCGTGGCAACTCACGTCAGAGGCAAGACTTTCGCGCTGTTCGCGCCGATCGTAATCGAACTCGAAATAGTCGTGGTGG
>DASTLG010000122.1:0-6008 GCA_035715245.1 Patescibacteria group bacterium | reverse complement strand
CACCAAGAGGGATAATGTTACGCGGCAACCTGAAAGTATTTTTTAAAACATCATTGTGCAACTCTGCCTGGTACGGCTTTTTAAAAGTTTCAAAAAGAACCCATTCACCCGGAAGCCAGAGAGATAATTCTTCGACATGTCCATTTTTAATGGCATTAAAAAAACCAATTTGAGAATCAGAACGAGTTGCCGGCTTATCTTTCCATCCAGGGAACGATTTTGGTTTGACTGACTCGTACATGCAGTCCGACCGATCAGATTCTATCGTTTCCGCCATTCGGATACGCGGAAGAAAATGCAATTCAAGTCCCAATTTTTCCCAAGTAAAAAGACGCTCAGGCGTCACATAATCTGGAATTGGTGGGACCGGAATCTCTTGTCCAAAAAAAACGCTCAAAGCTTTTGTTTCTTTTGTTAAAATTTCTTTTTTCCACCAGTTACGGTCAAATTCAATGTCTTCAGACCCGCTCCAATCTTCACGCTTCGATTTTTTTTCCGCATCTTTTCCTGGACTCTTTCCCAAAATGCGTTTCATAAAGGCGTTCTTCCCATCATTCCGTGACTTGAGTGGCTCAAACGGATTTATAAGCTGATTAGGCGGCATAGTAAATGATAGATAGTTTAAATGCCGCGCATTTTGTAGGCAAACCAAAAACGGCTCGCCGAATTGCAAGCCGTTCTGTTTAGGTTCTTGATAATTAAGGAAGTTTCGCCGGTCCCTGGCCGCGGATAAGCGTTACCATAGAGACGATCTGATCAAACAAAACGCGCGTTTTCTGCTCGTTAAACACCGGGCAGCTGAAATCCGGTTCTCCGCAATGAATGCCGTATTCCAAATGGAAATCAAACAAAATGTAGCTATTCTTATTGCGAATTGTGTACAGATAATCCCGACCCGCAACTCCGGCTCCATGGTCTTCCTGAATTTCTAGACACACAGGTTTTCCGCCAAGCTGCAGACGCTGACGTGAAACCGGCGGTGAGGACGGAAGCACATAATAACAGCCGCTCAAATTCGGATCGCGAAACGGAACTGATTTGATATCCAAACGAGGATTCCGCTGATCAATTACCGGCGAAAGATTAAAGACTTCTTCTCCTTGCGGAAGTTCCTGAACCGATGTTACAGAAGACGGAAGCTGGAATTTGATGCCGAGCTCCGGGTTGGTCCACGTCGTCCAGCCGGGTTTGATATTGAGCGTATTCGGGATCTGCGGGATGCGAAAGACGGGCGTCGAAGCCTGCACAGGAAGCGGGACATGGAGAAAAGATAAAAATCTGGATGGTAAATTCGAAACATTCTGCGGCATTGCGTACACGGTCGCGCCGACAAATATCGCCGCCGACAAAGAACCGAGAACTGTAGCGATGACCCGTGAAGGGCGCATAGGAATTATTCCTTACGCTCAACGATCAGTGTGCAATTGGTCAAAATTCCAGCAAGGGCGCCTACCGCCGCTAAAACCGGTGCAAGCATAACGCCGACAACCGCGAACGTGAGCGGGATTTCCATGAGTGTGCGTCCTTCATCATTCTGAATGATGATTCGGCGGATATTTCCCTCTTTTACAAGCTCCTTTATTTTTTGCACGATTTCCTCCGTTTTTATGCGAAACGTTTCTCGTTTCTGCTGATCGAATGAGTCCATAAAGACAAAAAGAATAAGGTCCTATTATCAAAGCATGAGCCAGGAATGGCTTCAAGCTGAACGGCAAAAATAAGATGATCGTACCCGCTCTGCCCGCCTTGACATCACGAATTGTCACGGCTTTCCCCAGAGTTTAAGAATAAGGCATATGAAAAAAATTCCCATGCTTGGGTTCATTGGAATCACGCTCTTCAGCCTTGCATTTCTTTGGCCGGATCATCTCATCGCCGCGACATTAGATGACGGCTGTGAACATGATCCGGTTTTTGTGCTGGATACCTATGGAACCATGAATTCCAATGCAAATGCCTATGTTCGTCCTTGTATGGTTCAATCAAAAACCGCAGGTGGAGCTCATATAGGCGATCAACTCCATATCCTTGCGCAAACGAGCGGGTGGTACGAAGTCCAATGGGGAAATAGCACAGCTTGGATTCAAAGCTCAGCACTAGATCCAAACGGAGCATGGGATTTTAAACAATGGGCAAACGCAAATCCATGGACTGACCGTGTGGTTGGATTAACGGACGACAAGATAGAAAGCCTTCAGCACGGCGATTCGTGGCTGATCCAGCAATTACGAGGCCGTGTCGTTCTCGCTGTTCAATCCTATGGAGATGCTTATTATGTAAATCCGTCCGATGGACTGCTTCTCCCGCTTCAAACAAGCTCTGATATTGAAACGCTGATCAACGCATCAGCCTTTGGCTACGCCGAACCAACAATGACCCTTGCCGCTTCTCAAAACGGAAAAACAGTCAGTTTGAATTGGAATCTGCAGAATGCCACAGCGCTCGAAGGCTATCGCATTGTCATGGCCCAGACGGTGAATCCGGAATTTCCGGTAAATGCCTATCACAGCATCGGAACTGGACGTCAAAGCGACACCTGGACCCTTAACACCGGGACATATTATTTCCGCGTCTGCCGTTTTCATGATGGTCTTTGCGACATTTACAGCAGTAATGTCGCCGTAACGATCGGGAAAACAATCGTTCCCGTTCAAAAAAAAGCAAGCATTTCTCTTTCCGGCAGTATGCTCACGGATGGCGGCGTACGCCTGCATTGGGTTTTGAATAATTTTGCGTCGCCAAAATCATTCAAGATCGCCGCCTCACAATCTCAAAATCCGGTCATTCAAACCAATGACACGCAATCCATTTCTGATCCAAAGACTCAAGATTTTACCTGGACTGGATTAACACCAGGGAAAACATATTATTTCCGAGTATGCGCCTTTGACGGAACGCGCTGTACGCTTTACAGCAACAACGAGACCGTCACAGTTACATCCGCGGAAACTGGATCCGCGCCCGAGCCGCCGAGCGGATACGTTTTTTCCAACGACATGCGGTTAAGCGCCGTTATTCGAGGGACAAACGTTTCGCTTTCTTGGTCACCGCGCGATTCTGCTGAATTTCAAAGCTACAAAATTGTTCGCTCTGAGGTAAACAGTGATCCATCCTATCCAAATGATCCGCAGATTGCGACCATAAGCGACCAAGCGATCACTGGATATACAGACTCGACCGCTCAAAAAGGAAAAACCTATTATTATCGGATCTGTTCCAAAGAATCGAGCGGGTCAGTCGCCTGCGGAAATACACTTAAAATTCCGATTGAATAGGAAGAGGTACCGTTAAAAAACACGCCTCGACCGAGAGCCGAGGCGGCTTTCGTGTTGAGGCGTGGGAGTTGGTTACTTTTTGACAAAGTCCGGTGATGAGGAGGGTCGACTCGGCAACCTGGCCCACCAGTCACAACCAGCTTGCGGGACAGAGGTGTATCCCCAGTAGGTGTCGTTCTCCTCAGTCGGGACAGCAGGCACGCGCCAGCCGATCTGGTCCGTCCTCTCCCGTTCAGTCCTCGTCTCGATCGCATTCGATGGCGGACCGATTTTCGGATCGTAGCCAGACCAGCAGTCAGGCGCCATAATCGCACTCCGATACCAGTAATAGACCTCGTCCGTGTAAAGAGAACGGCCATCTTCGGTTGGTGTACGGACCTTGTTCTGCTCACGGCAAGCACAGTCCAGACATAGCAGAGACTGATGTTTGAGGAACGTCTGATAGTCGCGCCAAAGCTTGCAGCCAGTCGCGCCGCACTTGCCGCACTTGTAACTGTGAGGGACTTCTTGCTTCGAATAATCGACAGGATGACTCGGGTCCACGACGGACAGAGCGCGTTTCATGGGAGCACTCCTTCCTCTGGGTTATGAGAAAAACGCACGGGAAGCAACCAAAAGAGCAAGGTAATAAATTACTTAGTGAAATCTATTCTGTCAACGGTCGGAATCCCAGAAGCCCATGGTTTCACTCAAATAAGAATAAGTTCTTTATAGCGCCGATTGGATAACAACGAACTTATTTCATGGTTGCGCCACGTGAAGCAAAACAAAAGCTCCCGTTTTGCGAGAGCTTTTATGTGGTGCGCGGAGAAGGGCTCGAACCTTCAACCATCTGTGTATAAGACAGACGCTCTGCCATTGAGCTATCCGCGCGTTCTATTTGGCGGAAAAATACCGTAAAAAGAATGTCATGTCAACGAACAAATGTCCCTAAAAAGAGATTCCGCGTTGAATACAAATGTTGTTACATCCATTACCCGTTTTTGTAAGATTGTGTTAACCTCGCACCTTCGCTATGATCACAAACATGAATCAATGGACTATTTCTGATACCAATGCCGGCGAGCGGCTTGATGTTTTTCTCTGCGCGCAACTGCCGAAGACCTCACGCGCCGCCGTTCAAAAACATATAAAAGCAGGCGGCGTACTGGTAAACACAAAACCAGTAAGCGTCCACCATTTTCTAAAAAAAGATGACGCAGTTCAGTGGATGGAACTCCCCTCTCAAAAAAAATCAAAAAGATCCGGCGAGACAAAGAGAACAGCAACTCCGGCAGAATCCATTCAGAGCCCAGAAATTATTCAAGAAAGCGCTGATTGGATTGTGCTTAATAAGCCAACCGGACTGTTAGTCCATCCGGACGGAAAAACAGAAGAGCCGAGTTTAATTGATTGGCTATTAAAACACGCGCCAGCCGTGGCGAAAGTCGGCGAAGACCCAAGTCGCCCCGGAATTGTCCACCGATTGGATCGTGAAGTGAGCGGTCTTATGGTGATCGCAAAAACCCAGTCCGCGTATGAGGACCTGAAAAAGCAGTTTGCTGAGCACAGCACGGAAAAAACCTACCTTGCGCTTGTCCATGGAGAAATGCCGCGAGACGAAGGCGATATTAAATTTCGAATCGCCCGATCGTCCTCAAAAGCCCGCATGGCCGCGCGACCGAAAACAGAAGAAGAAGGCCGGGCCGCCTGGACGCATTATGTTTTAGAAGAACGTTTTGTCGGGGCGAGTCTTGTGAAATTAACGATTTTGTCTGGCCGCACGCATCAAATCCGCGCTCATCTCCACGCGTTGGGACATGGGGTGATCGGTGATCCGCTTTATACGCATAAAAAAACTGACCGAAACATCAAAACCCCGCGTCTTATGCTCCAGAGCGTCGGCCTCGCTTTCACCGATCCCTCCACGCACGAACGGCTTCGTTTTTCCCTAAATCCCGATCCTCTCTTCTCCAAATTCATCCAAGAATTCCGGCATTCATAACTGCTTTTAAAATTTATGATCATTTCTCTTTCCGGTTCCCCGGGTTCTGGCAAAACATCTGCCGCAAAACTCGTTGCCGAGCGCCTCGGCTTGCCCTTTTATTCTGTTGGCGGATTACGTGGAAAAATGGCCATGGAACGCGGCCTCACAATCAATCAGCTTAATGAAATCGGCGAAACCGATAAAAGCACAGACACGATTGTTGATGAATATCAAAAGGAACTTGGAAAAAAAGAGGATGGTTTCGTGATCGAAGGCCGCCTTTCCTGGTATTTTATTCCGCATTCTTTCAAAGTGTTTCTTCAGTGCGATTCAAACGAAGCCGCAAAGCGTATTTTCGAAGAACACCAAAACGGAGCTCAAAATCGAGCCGACGAACAAAAGTACGAAACCGTTGAGGAAACACGAAAAGCTCTGGATCGCCGCATTGGTTCGGATGTCATCCGCTATGAAAAATACTACGACGTAGACTATCGCGACCCAAAGCATTTTGATCTCGTTTTAGACACCACCGAGAATCAAGGACCTGAACAGACCGCCGAACAAATTTTATCGGCCCTAAAGCGCCTCCATAAAATTTAGCCAGCCAAGCTCATCCGGATTATAATGGGCGCACTATGAGCGCTTATATTTTGAATCCGCGTCTCTTCCTTGTCAGTCTGATAGGCGTGCTTTGTCTCGTCTTCCCCGTTTTCCGCGCGCAAGCCGCAGAACAGCTTCCTGATCAATTCAATTCGAGTATCGGGGCT
>DASTLG010000121.1:0-2107 GCA_035715245.1 Patescibacteria group bacterium | reverse complement strand
CAAGCTATGAACAGAATTCCAAATAAACCAAAGCATGGAACCAGAAGACGATCCAGCCACGTGATCGAGAGATGAGAAATCCAATGCAGTACCAAAACTCCTGCGTACTGCCCTGCGTACAAAATGCCGGACAGAGCTGATCCATGCTCCGCTAATACGCGTTCGGCCGCTTGATGGATAAACGGATCAAATCCAAATCCAAGCCGATACGTGATGAGTGCGATCCAATAGGTCGCGGCCGCGTGGACAGAAATAGCCAGCCATCTTGCGAATGCGGATAATTTAGAAAAGAAAAAGAGAAGAAAAAAAGAAGCCGCTCCAAAAAAAATAAATACGCCCCAAGGCATTACGTCCCAAGGAGAAGAAATCCCAGCATCGGTTCTCACCAGGAAAGCCGTGATCAGAATGACGAAATCAAATATGACCGAAGGAAAAACCGGGATGAATCTACCGTTTGTTTCGGGAACGGCATTTTCAATAAGAAAAAATTTTCTCATTTTTTTCCAGCAAAGAATGGCCGCAAACAGAAAGACGATAAGGCTGAAGAAAAATACAGATCGATTCATTCTTCCGATCAGAAGCGCGCCTGCGGATAAAATCCAGATAATCAATCCAAAAACCGCCGCATATAAAAACCGCGCTCGCCAAAAATCAAGCGTTATTTTTTGCGATGAAGCTGCCATTGACGTGCGACTTCTTTAACATCCGCTTCTGTCACCACAAGCGCCCCTTTGCCGCATTCGCGAGCGCGAGCGGCGGCCGCGTGTACAAGTCCAAGTGAACGCGCGTGATGCGGCGTGGATTCAAGCGCGACTTTAGCGCAAGCCTCGTCGATGATATCAAGCGCTTTATCCGGCAGATGACGATCTTTGATATAGCGAATGGAAGCGTCCACGGCCGCACGGATCACCTCCAACGGAATGCAGACGCCGTGAAATGATTCATAAGACGATTTTACTCCTTCCAAAATTTGAATGGCGGTCTTTCGCGATGGTTCCTCAACTAGGATCGGTTGAAAACGGCGATCGATTGCCGCGTCAGGTTTTAAATACGTTTCATAGTCTTTCCACGTCGTCGCGCCGATAATCTGTACATCTCCGCGCGACAACGCCGGCTTGAGCGCATCCGCTAAATCAAGCGCACCTTCACCACCGCGTGCTTGCTCAATCATGTGCAATTCATCGATAAACAAAATGACTTCACGCGGATGAGCTTCCAAAGATTGGAGCAATTCATGAAGACGGCTTTCTAATTCTCCGCGATATTTCGTGCCGGCCATGAGCTCCGCAAGATTTAACGCGTAAATTTTTTTGCTTCTAAACGACGGAGGAACCCTATTTTGCACAATCCGTTCCGCCAATCCTTCAACAACCGCCGTTTTTCCAACGCCCGGCTCCCCGATTAAGAGCGGATTGTTTTTCTGTTTCCGCGCGATCACGTGAATCAGTCGTTCGATCACGTCATCCATTCCGACTACGGGTGCAAGCGTTCCTATTTTGGCCGCAGCCGTCACATCTGTTGTAAAAGAAGGAAGCGCGAGGAGCGGACGCCAAAATTTGCGCCGCACAAAAAAGAGGCCAAGCAGAACCAAGAGCGGGATGCTAAAATAAAAAAGAAAACTGAGCATGACCTAGTACGATTTCGGGATAGGATAATTTATTTTCGGTAACGTTGTTTTTGGAACGTAGGTCGGATGATAGCCTGGCGCAATGTAGCCCGGCGCTCCATATCCGGGAGACAAGTGCGACGGCGTTTTGACCGCGGGTGCCGCGGCAGGCTTAACTGCCGGAGCGGTTGTCATGGTCTTAATTGGTTTATAAATTCCCACATACGCCACGGCGGCGGCGGCGCCGATACCCACCAGGGCGAGGACGAACGTCAACACCGTTGTTTTCGTCTTGAGCTTTGTACGCATAAAGAACAAAAAAATAAATAAAGATAAATCAAGTATAACGTATTCTGCGTCGCCTGGACAGATTAGGAAACGCATGATAATCTTTGGCCGCAGACTTTTAATTCTTCGTAGCTCTGGCTGTATAGTAAGTTCCTCGATGACCGAATCCGACGGCTTTGATTTTGGACGCTTTCAAACTCCTTTCATGGAGAC
>DASTLG010000120.1:0-9003 GCA_035715245.1 Patescibacteria group bacterium | reverse complement strand
TCTGCTCCTTCAGCTGGTAGAAGCAGAAAAATTAGAAATCACGAACGTCTCACTTATGCAGGTTACGGAACCGTTCGTGGCGCACGTGCGCGAGCATCAGGGGAAAATTCCGCCGGAAGAATTGGCGGATTTTCTTGTGGTCGCGGCAAAACTCGTCTATCTCAAATCGCGTGCGCTCTTGCCGTCGCTTTCCGACCCATCCTTGGAAGAAGGTCCAGATCTGGAAACTCAGCTCCGAATGTATAAAGCGTTTGTGGCCGCGGCAGATCGTCTGGGTGAAATGACAAAACACGGAATCTGTTCGTTCGGACGCGCGCATCGTTCGCGCGCGGAGGGATCAGTTGGATTTGTTCCGCCCGCGGGGGTAACGGCAGATCTTCTTCGAGATCTTTATCAAAAAGTGATCCGCCGGCTCGAGCCGTTTATGCAATTGCCGAAAGCGGCCGTTGAACGGGCGATTTCCATTGAAGAAAAAATTGAACAGCTCCGTGAACGCGTTTCTCGAACCATGAAAACTTCGTTTCATCGTTTTCTCGCCGAGGCGAGTGATCGTTCGGAAATGGTTGTCTCTTTTCTTGCCTTGCTTGAGCTGATTAAACAGCGGATCGTGAAAGTGAATCAGCATGAATTGTTCCATGATATTCACCTTGAACGTGTATGACCATTGATGCAAAAATTGAAGCCATTCTTTTTTCGACCGCGCAAGCGATGACCGTCAAAAAGCTCGCGGAACTTACGGATGAGAAAACGGATGCAGTGCAAGCCGCCCTCGAAACTTTGCGTTCTCGATTAGAATCCAGCGGAAGCGGTTTACAGCTTTTAGTTCACGGACAAGAGGCTGAACTCGTTACGAAACCTGAAGCGGCCGAAGCGGTCCGACAGGCGTTAAAACAAGAAATGCAAAGCGAACTCTCGCGCCCTTCGCTTGAAGCGCTTGCGGTTTTGGCCTATCGCGGACCGTTAACGCGGCCGGAATTGGAACAGATTCGCGGCGTGCAATCCGCGCTCATCCTTCGGAATTTAATGATCCGCGGACTGGTTGAAATGAAAGAAGATACGCGTTTAGGTCAGCCGATTTATCGCGTGACTACGGATTTTTTAAAGTACGTTGGGGCTGATCTGGTTGAATCACTGCCGGATTTTGAGCGCCTTCATGGAAATGCTTCGGTTGAACAAGTATTGGATGAATTAAAGGAGCAAAAAAAAGACGACGGTACTCCTGACCAGACGGTTGCGGTTTAATTCGCTTTAAGAAAATCTCGTTTTCTTGTATCCTTATTTGCCAGAGACATGTTTGCTGAATCGCTTATCGCCCTTGTTGGCGTCCTTTCTGTCCAGGCGGCAAAAGAGCCTCCAGCCACAGTTTTGGCATTGAATTCATTGCCCGTCGCAAAATACACCTCTTCCAGCGGAGCAGAACCGCCGGAGAAGAAAAATGCGGATAGTTTTGGCGTCGATATTACCGCGCGAGCGGGAGCGGTTCTGGATGTGGCCACGGGAAATTTTTTGTTCGAAAAAAATGCGAACACGGCTTATCCCATCGCGAGTCTTACAAAACTGATCACGATCATGACGTTTCTGGATCAGAATCCGAATTTAGACGATGAAGTGACGATTGCGTCGCAGGATAATGATCCGTATGAAAAAGCTGTGTTCCCGGCAGGTGAGCGATTCACAAAACGTGAACTTCTGCACGCGGTTCTCATCGGCTCCGTGAATGCGGCCGCCGCGGCGCTCGCTCGATCAACCGGCGATCATGATGCGTTTTTGCGTGCCATGAACGAAAAAGCGCGTTCGTTAAACATGAGTCATGCGCAGTTTTTTGATCCAACCGGGCTTGATCCGCGAAATAAAGCATCGGCAAAAGATGTGGCGCTTGCTCTGCGCGCCTCGCTTTCCTATCACGAAATTCGAGATGCGACGGAACAGGATGAATTTGACGTAACCGGCCGCGCAAGCGGAAAGCCGTACCATATCAAGACGACTAATTTATTGCTCAATTCTTTTTTAAATAAAAATCCGTTCCGAATCGTCGCAGGCAAGACAGGATCACTGCCCGAAGCCGGATTCTGCTTGGCGCAAGCGACACGGAATGATCAGGGAAATCAGATTATTGCCGTCGTTTTGGGAAGCGAAAATCATTTTGCGCGCTTTCAGGATGTAAAATCCCTCACATGGTGGGCGTTTAAAAATTATTCCTGGTCAAATCTTGCCGCGGATTAATTTTGTTTGGACGTATGAGAATCGGTTTTGACCTGCGCAGTCTTCCATCGGACGGCTCTGCGGGCGCGGGCGTTGCACATGCCGCGCATGAACTTTGGACGGCGGTTTTAAAGAGACAATCTGAAATCGAGTGGATCGGATTCGCCCCAAAGGGCGCGGCGGTTGAGTCGTCAAAAATCGTTTGGCTTAAAAATTCCTCAGGGGCATCGCTTCGATCAGCTCTCAAATCTCATCCAGTAGACGCCTTGTTTGTGGCCTCGGGAGCCGTCCCGCTAGGACTTTCGATTCCGGTTTATCCATGGGTTCATGATCTGGCGATTTTTTCGCATCCAAACTGGTTTCCGCAGTCATGGTTCAAACGGCAACTCACAACTCGGCTATTTCTTCGCGGTTTGCGCCAAGCGGCTCATCTGTTTGCGGTGAGTGAGAACACAAAGCGTGAAATCAAACGAGTGGCCGGAATTCCCGAGAAAAAAATTTCCGTCCTGTACCAGGGGACAGAATTAAAATTTCGTCACGAAAGACGTCAGCCGTATGCGCTTATCATGGGTACGGTCGAGCCGCGAAAAAATATCCCGTTTATTCTGAAGCTTTGGCCGAAAATTTCTGATCGAATAAAACCGGAACCTGAGCTGATTATTGCCGGTGCGAACGGATGGGGAAGTGTACCTATTCCGGAAAACAATCTCATACGTCGGATCGAGCGCATTTCTAATGCTGATGTGGCGCATCTCACGGCTCAAGCCATGGTCGCGCTCGTTCCTTCTTTTTATGAGGGTTTTGGCCGCGGAGCCTTAGATGCGATGGCTTTAGGAACTCCGGTCATTACAAGCGATCAAGGCGCCTTGCCGGAGGTGATTGGAACCGGCGGGCAGATCATTTCATTGAATCAGCCGGACCAATGGGTCAAAGCCATTTGTCGATTGTTTAAAGAACCGGAAGAGGTTGATTATTGGAGCAAGGCAGGATTGAAACGCGCCGAAGATTTTTCCTGGGAGCGATCCGCAACAAAGCTTATAAATTTTTTGTTGAAAAATAGGATTTTTGCTGGCAAGAGGCGTTGACAAGACGGCATTTTTGTGGTACATACATGGTCGCTCGAGAGTGCATGCGCGAAAAAGAAACGAAGTTGAAGTTAGCCTTGGATGTCTTCGTCAGTCTTCTCCGGTACTCTCCGGAAATCATCACGAGCGGAATCCGGCTGTGGGCCGATCCGCCGCGGCATTTTCGGCTCCGGATCGATCGTGATTTCGAAGCCCACGAAAAGGCGGAGCTCGCGAATGTCGCCAGATTTCTGGCTGAGCTCGATCCGAAACCGGCGAAGCCGAATCGGCCATCTCGACTCAAGCAGATCCACCTTCTGGTTGTGAATCTCTGGGGAAAGCCGAAGCGGTCCGTACAGATCGCCGTCGATCCTGTGGTCAATCGGATCGATTGGGTTCACACGGATCACGAACTGCTTGGAGCGGAATATCGGGATTCGGGTGTCATCGGTGTTTTTGTGTTGACATCGCCGCTTCTGGTCTGGTTTGCGCCGCTTCTGCTTCTGGTGCGTTCCGGTTACAAGGCGATGGAGAATTGGCGCGGGATGTCTCGCCAAGCGCATTCGCTCCTCGCGTCTTTGAAGGGTCAGCTCGATCCGGAAACGGAAAGAGTGCTGACTGAGGCGCTTCGTCAGGAATGGAAATTTCAGCACACACACGATCGGCAGGTTACCTTCGAGGAAGCGAAGGATCTGCTCAGAACATGCAAGCTCGTCGAGATCGTGTTTGCCGGCGATTACGGTCACGAGAAAGAGAAGCTCGGCCACGAATTTCATTGGATTGGAGAAGCTCCGGCGGAAGGAGTGTTTTATCATCACAAGCACTCCATTTCTGTCTTTGGTAGCCGGTTCGAAGGAACGGAAGCGGACGAACTGGTCAAGTGCTTCTCGGAGCACGAAATCATTCACGAGGAAGACAACGAATAAGGATCTCGCCTCTCTGGAAACGGAGAGGTTTTTTTAAACGAAAAACAGCATCTGATAAATGCTGTTTTTCATGGTAGCGGGGGTGGGGATCGAACCCACGACCTCGGGCTTATGAGTCCCACGCTCTAGCCAACTGAGCTACCCCGCCGTTTGTTTTAGCGCGACAAGTATAGCATACCTTCCAATGTTTTCAATGGTTAGCCAAAAAATGATTCTTTTGATTGAAATTTTAACCTGATTAAGCTATCATTTAGGCAGATATGTTTGTTACCACGCATGCCGCAATTGGCGCTCTGGTCGCCGAACAATTTCCCGATCATCCTTTTTTGGCGTTCGCGCTTGGAATTGCCTCGCATTTTTTGAGCGACATGATTCCTCATGGCGACGGAAATTTGTATAAAGGCTATGTCGCTGGTTCAAAAGTGAAACGCGCCATCGCCTATGTTGTGATTGATTCTGTTATTGCGATTCTGCTTGTATTGTTCTTGTTTAATACAAAAGTGTTTGAGAATCGGCTCGGAATTTCCATGGGAATTGCCGGCGGAGTGCTTCCGGATTTATTAGTCGCAATCTATGAGGTAACAAAAATCCGATTCTTAAAATGGGTCCATCGCGTGCATTTCTTTTTTCACAACCTTATTATTGATCGTGTGGGAGACCTGACGTTTTCTTCCGGGTTTGCCATGCAGATCTTCTTTTTCGCGGCATTGATTTCGCGTATTGCATAAAAATAAAAATCTATGTTGATGCAGACGGGGGAATCGTTTTCTGAATTGAATCAGCGAAAGCGTTTTGAGTGGATTGATAAGGAGCTCCTTGTAAAAACGGACAAGCGGCCGATTGAGGAGGGAAGCATGGTGATCACCCTGGGAGATGAATATCATGATTATATCGTGCTCGAAAAAACCGCTGACGGCCAGTTTCGTATTGCCCCAAAAAATAATTTAACCAGACCCGAAGAGCGTCTTTATTCCGCAGATGAGCTGTTTGATATTCATGATTTTCTTGAAGTGGAGCGTCGCGCAAAATTAAAATTTCCTCCTGATTTAACTGAGCGGATGGAAGATGAGGCGCTTATCCAAGAAATTCGGAATCGTCCAAAGAGATACTTGCATTAATCGATGAAAAAACATCCCTTGAATAGGATGTTTTTTGAATTAAAAAACCGCATCAGAACCTGTGATGCGGTGAGTTGTGCTACTGGATCGTCTCCTTCTTTCTCGATCGTGAAAGCCAGGCGCTGCCGCCGAAGATGATGCCTAGGTGGAATGCCGCGGCGATTCCAAGCCCGGATATCTGTTCTTTTGAGGGGAGAAATTCGAACTTACCGTTATTTGCGAGCGCCTGAGCAAAGGCGGTCATTGAACTGGCGAAAATCAGATACAGGAACATGATCAGAGCGAAGATAAGGAACTGCTGATACAGCAATTCTTTCAATGTCCGGTTTTTTCTTCGCTCTGGCATCCAAAAGCGCAATTGGGCAACGCCGGTGAGAACGATGTAAATTCCGATGATAACCATGAGAATGATTCCGGATGCCATTTGAAGGCGTGGATGGCTTGCTCCCAGCAGTGCCGTGACGACGATGACGGTGAACGCGGCAGAACTCAATGTGTTCCCCAAGATTGCCTTGAGTTTCGGACTCATGTTTTTTGCGCTCCCTTCTGTTTTTGGGACGAATGAAAAGAACTTTTCTAACGAAAAAACCTAGCATAGAACAGCAGAAGCGTCAATGAATAGGGCTCTGAGTCATTTTTGCTGAGCATGACGAATTTTTCTATTCATGTCTCGCTAGAAGGACGGAGGAAACGGAGGAATGCCATGACAATCGTCCTTTACCTGCTTACATGTGCTCTACTTTCAATCGGCATTCTGTTTGACCTTTACGGCAGTCGTCGCATCGCGCAAGCGATTGGTTCAGCTCAAACTATCAGAATCTATGCGGCGTTGTTCGCCGGGTGGTTGAGCGCGGGCGCAGGTCTTTGGACTGCTGGCTTGTTTGTAAATCGACTTTATCCACTGGTTCATGCGGCCTGTCCGCAGGACCGCTGGCTCGCAGTGTCATTCTTGATGGTGAGTTCATTTTTTCTTTCGCTTTTGATCATGCTGGTTTTGCTTGCGATGGTGAATTGGAGGCATGGACCGCGTCGCGGTGTAGACCTGATTGGCGCCCCGGTTCCATTCGTATTTCGGGGAAGGCCGCCGTCGCCTCCGGAACCCGCGTAAATCAACCGGCGCTTCTTTCAAGCGCCGGATTTTTTTAAAAAACCGCGATCCGACAACTGTCGAAATCGCGGTGCGAACAGTTAGAAAGGGGAAAAGAGATCCGTCTGTCCAGCTTGATCGAGGATCTTTTGCCACCGTTTGGCGATGCGGGATTGGCAGATGTTGCTTCGAAGAAGTCGGAGGCCGAGCATTGTCGCGAGGAGACCAGAGAGGTTGATCACGAGCCGGCTATCACCGGGGCTTGCGGCGATCCAGAGGCCGAACAAACCAACGATCAAAGAGGTGAGACCCCAGAGGAACAGAGCTTTTGCTCGAAACTCGAATTTATCCAGACGCCCGGCCATGGCTTCGATCTTGGGATGTTTGCATTCACTGTCCGAGAAGTTTGTGTTGTTGCTCGCAAATTGCTCAAACTCCTCGCTCCATTTTTTTTGGTGCAGATTCTTCGAGAGGATGGAACGGACGAGCGAGAAGACGGCGATGACACATCCGCCAACCGCTGCTATTCGGGTCCAGGTGTCCAAAGTCATGGTATCTCCTGTTCGCGCCGATCTTTTATTTAAAAGCAACCGGCAAAAAATTCAAGCTGAGCCATATGCTATGCTTGAGCTTGCTATTCGGGCGGCCGCGTTTTAAGACAAAAACATGATCCGCGGCTTTATTCAATTCATCCGTGAACAGCGGTTTATCAGCTTAGCAACCGCCTTTATTCTTGGCGGCGCAGTTACGAAAGTGGTTTCCGCTCTTGTGCAGGATATTATTCAGCCACTGATAGGGTTTATTTTTGGATCTCCAAATGGCTTGAAAACGTATAGTTTTCATTCTTTGGCCTACGGAGATTTTTTGTCGGTCTTTATTGATTTTTTAATTGATGCCGCGGTCATCTATTTTATTTTCAAGGGATTCAAATTAGATCGGCTTGATACGCAAAAGCCGGAAGAAAAAAAATAAATATAATCAATCATGATGTTCTGTGGGGGAAATAATAATAAAAAAGACCCGTCCGAAGTGCGGACGGGTGAGATGTTAACTCGGGATGTGTCGTGGGCTGTTGATCGTGTTTACGGACCGCCTGTGTAAGGCGCTCCGGGGAACTGATACGTCGCGATGAACGTGTTCGGTTCATCGTTCGGACTTGGAGGAAAAATCTGAATGAACATAATTTGGCAGCTTGTATCATCTCCGCCGCCACCGGTTTGGCCGCCAGTCGCTCCGAAAATGGGTGTCTGGGCCGGATGAATACTCGCGGTTCCCCATGAATGCGCGTTCACGTCACGCGTGTTGTGGACGAGAAGCGCTTCGGTATCGGGCGTGCAATGATCGCACAGCTTGGTCACGTCCGTTTTTGTGAGATCGACCGCGTTCCAGTCATTCCGATCCAGGCCAAAACGCTTGGTCACGATATCCGGGAATTTCACCACGAAATTCCATTGCATGTCGCTCTCGGCGTGAAGATAGACCTGGCCGATGCCGCCGATCTGCCATGTATCATCGTCGACGTGATCGGCGCATGGATGGGTGTAGGCGTTGAGGGTGCTGATGCAGGTTTCTTCTTTCGTGGCGTTTGTATTGCAGGTATTTGAAGGCATCTTGTTCGGCTGTTGAGCCGTCTCGTTGCCGCATCCGAGGATCAGCCAGACTCCAACCCACAGCACCCAGGTCAGCTTCTTCATTCGTGTCTCTCCTTTGACAGCCAGCTTCCGTAGCTTTTCATGACGAGCCGCAATCTTTCAAGCTGAACAAGAAAAAAGTGCTGACTTGCCTCTTCTTAGACCTGCTATTATCCTATTCTTGTCATGGCCAAGAAGAAAATTTTGATTTATACCGTCCCGTTCAGCGGCCATTTAAATGTCCTGCAGGAGGCGATTAAAAAATGGGGAAGCGAGTTCGATGTTCGATTAGTAATTACTGGATGGAGAAACATCCCCGCTGATTTAACACATAAAAAGATCGATACCGTTTTTCTTGAAAAAAGCGAGCTCAAAGAAACTGACCCGGCACTTTGGACGTTTCCTCGGATCGCTGATCTCTTTTCCGACAGTTTGCGCATTGCAGAAGATTTTTCTCCGGATCTTATTCTGTATGATTTCTTCTCATTGGAAGGATATTTTGTTGGAAAAAAGTTGAATATTCCATATTGGTGTTCAATTCCTGCCATGATCGGTCCGTTTCTTTCGAAAGACTATTTATCAAAAAAATTACAGAATGCGGGTAATAAAAAAGCCATCGAACGAATAAAAAAAGAACATGATATTTCTCTAGATTTGGAAAAGGTGGAAATGGTGTCTGACGGTCTCTATCTTCCTGGAGAATTGAATCTTTTATGGTCTTATCGGACATTGACTCCAAAGAATTTTCTTTTGCACCGGGCGAATAGACCGTATGAGTTTGTCGGATGTGGGATGGCTGATTGCTTGAGAAAAAAAGCATTGCCCAAAAGGCCCCTTGTTTATTTTTCCTTAGGGACAGTGGTGATGAACAATCTGTGGAACCAGCAAGCAGAAGTGCGACCGGCGCTGATCCGGTTTATTGAAGCATTTGCAAAGTGTTCAGCCGAGAGATCGATTGACGTGCTTTTTGTGAAT
>DASTLG010000119.1:0-2612 GCA_035715245.1 Patescibacteria group bacterium | reverse complement strand
TGATACGGTCATCTGCAAAACAGATGAAGACTGCGTAAATAATAAGGGCGCTGGATTTGCCTGCATGATGGTGAATCGCGAGGCCGGCTTTTGTTCAGATGGTTCGGAAGGATCTCGCTGTCAATGTAATGCGAATGATCTCGGATGCGGATTTTTGATCGGGATTCTGAATACGAATAATCGCGGCAAGGGATATGTTCCGTGTAAAGCCGGATTGACGTGTATGGTCTCGAATCCGCAGTATTTATCTCGGGACGCGGGTAGTATTGTTTACGGGGATTGGTATTGCGAAAAATCTGCACAATAGAATTATTTGCGGTTTGCTTTTTCAGAAGGATCGGCTTCAGGCCTTGCCTTCTTTTTCGAAAGGTGATAGTGTCGGCGGCAATGCGGTTGCGCACAAATTGCCGACCATTATCTTCCTTTATGAATCGAAAAGTTCCACAAAAAAAAGGGCAAAATGTTATTTCGATCCGTGGTGCGCGTGTTCATAATTTGAAAAATGTTTCCATTGATCTTCCGAAAGATCAGTTTCTCGTGATCACCGGACTTTCCGGGTCTGGGAAATCCTCGCTTGCCTTTGATACGGTTCACGCCGAGGGACAACGCCGGTATATGGAGAGCCTTTCTTCGTATGCGCGGCAATTTTTGGAATTGCAGGATAAGCCGGACGTAGACGAAATAACCGGTCTTTCGCCGACCATCGCCATCGATCAAAAATCCTCGTCGCACAATCCGCGATCAACGGTCGGAACCGTAACGGAGATTTACGATTTTCTACGTTTGCTTTTTTCACGCGCTGGCCGCGCGCACTGCACGAATTGTGGACGTCCGGTTTCGGAACAATCGCCGCGCGAGATTGCCGAGAAGGTTCGGGATTTAACGCGAACATCGTCGGTGGTTTTGCTTGCGCCCATGGTTCGCGAACAAAAAGGCGAGCACAAAGTTGTTTTGCAGGCGGTTTCAAACGCGAATTATCGAGAGGTGAGATTCGATGGCACGCTGGTGGACGTGGATGAACTCGTGCATACAAAAATCGATAAAACAAAGCCGCACACGATTGAAGTGGTGGTGAATCGGCTGGAAAAAGAAACGAGCATGGTGATTGATTCGGTTCTCGAGGTCGTAAAACAGGCGTTGGAATTGGGTAATGGACTTCTGCTTGCTCTGCTCGAAGACAAGGGGGAGGAAATTCTCTTTTCGCAGTCGCTTTACTGCGCGCACTGTAATCTTTCTCTGCCGACGCTTGAGCCGAGATTGTTTTCGTTTAATTCGCCGCATGGCGCTTGTCCGGCGTGTACGGGATTGGGCACGAAGCTGGTGCTTGAGCCGGAACTTGTGATTCCGAATAAACGTCTCACGATCGCTCAAGGCGCGATTAAACCCTGGACCCGTATCGCAGGAAATCAGACATCCTATCTCAAGCTTCTAGAAGCGGTCGGTGAAAAGCATGGCTTCTCCGTTCACGAACCCGTTGTCTCGTTTTCTCCGGCGGCGTTAAAAACCTTGTTCGAGGGAACGGGTGATGAGGTGTATTCCATTGAAGGAAAAAGCATGATATTTGGCGGGATCCTGCTCATGCTCGAAGAAAAATACAAGGAGACGGATTCTGAATACGTCCAAAAAGAAATCGAAACCTACATGCGGGTGCTGACTTGTCCGGAATGCGGCGGCCGCAGATTGCGGAAAGAAGCGCTCGCGGTAACGGTTGCGGAGAAAAATATCGCAGATTTGGTCATGATTCCGCTCGACGAAGTACAGGAGTTTTTCAAAAGTCTCGGTCGCGGGCCCCAAAAAGTGAAACCGTCTAAAATTCATCGGATCAAACAGGAGCGCGTTGAGGATGCAAAAGGTCTCACAGAACGTGAACGCTTAATCGTGGACCAGATTTCGGCAGAAATTATTCGCCGCGTCCAGCATCTCTTGGATGTTGGGTTGAATTATTTGACGCTCGATCGCTCGGCTATGTCGCTTTCGGGCGGAGAGGCTCAGCGCGTCCGCTTGGCCGCCCAGCTCGGAGCCGAACTTTCCGGCGTTATCTATATTCTGGATGAACCGTCAATCGGCCTGCATCAGCGGGATAATGATAAACTCATTTCGACCATTAAACGGCTGCGGGATTTAGGTAATACTGCCATCGTGGTCGAACATGACCAGGCTGTGATGGAGGCCGCAGACTATCTGGTTGATGTCGGACCTGGAGCCGGAGAATACGGCGGTGAAATTGTTGCGGCTGGTACGCTTGCCGAAATCAAACGCAATAAAGAATCCCTGACCGGTCAATATTTGATCGGTAAAAAATCCATCGAAATTCCGAAAACGCGGCGAAAAGGGAACGGAAAAGAGCTGACGGTGCGGGACGCGACTGCCTTTAATTTAAAGCACGTGGATTTTCATCTTCCACTTGGAAAACTGGTGTGTGTAACGGGCGTGTCTGGTTCGGGAAAATCGACGCTTGTTCTTGATATTCTCGGCCGGGCGCTTTCCTCGCATTTTTACGGATCAAAGGATCCGGCTGGTGAGCACAAAAAAATCGAGGGAATCGAACACTTGGATAAAGTCGTAACCGTGGATCAATCACCGATCGGGCGCACACCGCGATCAAACCCGGC
>DASTLG010000118.1:0-6961 GCA_035715245.1 Patescibacteria group bacterium | reverse complement strand
CAAATGTTATTTCCTGGCTTCCGTTTCCAAGCAGGGTGAGCGACGGAGCGGATCTAATAAGAAGCATGGCTGAATAACGCCCATCCTGTTTTGGCTGATCCGGAACAGACGTAATCATGTCGCTCCCCGGCGGAGCCGTCGCGATAAAATCTGGCGTCATCGGAACCTTAATAGGAAGCGTTACCTGCCCGCCGGAAATCCACGCGGCGTTTTCGGCGGCTAAAGAAAACGATTCTGTATACGAGCCAGGAGCATCGGGTGCTCGCAGGTCAAGGACAATATGCCCAATCTCTCCGGGTTTTACTGCGGCCTCCTTCAACTTCACAGATTGAGTGCGCGAAATCCAATTCGTATCATTAAAGGGACTCACGCGTTCTTTGTTTTGCGTATCGACAGAATAAAGCGAAACAAAATTTTTATCATCCCGTGTCCACGTTTTTTTTCCGGTGTTTTTAAATCCAAGTGTTACCCGCACATGTTCACCCGGTTCGATTTGCCATTCAAGTCCGCCTTTATCCGTCACCTCTGCCATCCAATCAGGCGATGACGTTAACGTCGGAACCGTAGTTGTTGCGGTTTGTGTTTGCGATGGAACGCTCGACGACGAGGTCGGCGCGGAAACTTGCGGAGAAACAGGGATTTGAACAGGGGTCGGCGCATTAGAAACACTCGGATTGCCCTTTACCTGAATATCCAAACTGAATTTTCCGGTTTTAAGCCAGGCTAAATTTTCTGCACACAAAATAAAATCTTCGTGATACGACCCTATTGTTAACGGAGCTTTAATCGGAAACCGGAAGCTCACGGTTTGTCCTGGCGCAACCGACGTTTTCGGCAATAGTGTTGGCCGTTTTGGCGTATTCCAGGCGCTGGTCGAAAAAACGCTTGTGGTTTCTATTTTCTTTAACGCATTATATCGGTACAGCGAAAAAAAGTTTGTTCCAGTTTTAACCCAGGTTGTGGTTCCGGTATTTTGAAATTGGACGACCACTTCTCCTACCTGCCCGGGCGCGAGCGATGACGGAACTGCAAGCGAAACGAGCATTGCTTGATACGTTCCGGTTGCGGCCGATGTTTCATTCACCTGAAGATAAAATTCAATAAAACGCAAACCTAAGGCGGTTAGCGCAATAACAAGACAGGACCCGATTGTGCACGTCAAAATAGACGTCCAGGATACCGGCGCATCCGGATGGGCAGAAGCTCTCACAAATTCAAAAAGGCCTCGTCGTTTTTTCCTCCGCGACATACAGTTTATTTATTGTACCACGATTCCCGCTCCGAGTTACGCGTCATCTTTTTTCAGATCTCCGTTTTGCTATTCTGCGCCCGGAAATACCTTCAGCTTTGGCAGAAATTTTTCTTTTTATGCTACACTAAGCCCATGTCAGAAACACGTGCCCTGGCCTGGAATACCGGCATACAAATCATTGGAAAAATCATTTCCACAGCCATCGGCGTAGTTATTGTCGGTCTCATGACCCGCTATTTGGGTCAGGTCGGATTTGGAGAATATTCAACTGCCAATGCGTATTTGCAGATTTTTGCCCTACTCTTGGACCTTGGTCTAAACGTCACGCTTACGGCGCTCCTAGGAGAACACGCAAACGATCCTGCGTTTGAACGACGGTGTATTTCGGCGCTTTTTACGCTTCGATTCGTGCTCGCGGCGGTCGTGATCGTTTTTGTCGCGCCGGCAATCGCGCTGTTCTTTCCTTATTCACCGACGCTTAAATTGGCTATCATCGCGCTCACGGGCTCATTTTTCTTTCCCGCCCTGACGCAAATCGCGACCGGCGTCCAACAGCGACACTTAAAAATGCAAATCACTGCGATTGGCGAAGTGGCTGGACGCGTGATCCTCCTCATCGGACTTCTCTTTGCCATTTCTGAACACTTTGGATTAATTCCGGTTGTCCTTTTTGTTTCCTTTGGCAGTTTCGCAAACTTTTTGCTGAATGTTATTTTTACAAAAGCTTATGGAGTCTTTCGCTGGAATTGGGATCCGGCATTCTGGCGCCTCGCATTAAAACGATCCTGGCCGATCGGTCTCTCTATTGCATTTAACCTGATTTATTATAAGGCCGATACATTCATCCTTTCCCTCGTCCGCTCACAAGCCGAAGTCGGATTATACGGCGCCGCCTATCGCGTCCTGGATATTTTAGTCACCGTGCCCTTCATGTACGCCGGAGTCATGCTTCCGCTTTTATCAAAGCACTGGGCCGCCTCAGCGAAAGAATCATTCATGCGTCTGCTGGCTCAATCTGTAAACGTGATGTTTCTTTTAGTAACACCTATGGTCGCCGGAACACTTGTCCTCGGACGCCCGATCATGAGTGTCATTGCCGGATCTGATTTCGCCGTCTCTGGAGATGTTCTAAAGATTCTCATTCTGGCGGTTGGGGCAATTTACATTAATACGGTTTTTGCTCATGCAGTTGTAGCACTCGATGCCCAGCGAAAAATGCTTCCAGTCTACATTTCCGTTGCCCTTGTCACGCTGGCAGGATATCTCGTGTTTATCCCGCGTTACGGCATGTGGGCGGCAGCCTGGCTGACCCTTTTTTCCGAATCCGCCGTGCTCCTTGGATCATTCTTTGTCACACGATCATTTGTCCGCATTCACTACAAATCCCGTGTTCCATTCGCTGCCATCGGCGCTTCCGTAATCATGGCCGCCGCCGTCTCTCTTTTGGAACATTATTGGCTGCCGATTCCCATCTTGGCGGGAGCGGTGATCTATACGGCGGGCGTTTTCCTTTTTGGCGGCATTACCAAAGAAACGCTCAAGGAAATTCTCACGATTCGAAAAACAACCGAAATAACTCCTCTTCCTTAACTTTCTATGGCTAACTCATCTGAAGTGCTCCCGCAAAAAAAGACAGGGATAGAAGCGCCAAAATCAACGCTTTCGCCCAATCAAGTTGATCGTTTAAAAGTTTTATTGGATGCGGATATCGTTTCCGTTGATGATGAAAAAACGCGCGCAAATCTTGAGAAAGCGCTGAACGCCTTTGTCAGCTCACCAGACATTCGCGCGCGGAGCTTTGAACTTGCACTCCAGCAAGCCGAAGAGGCGGCGCGGCGGGAAGCTATCCCAGCCGATCTTGAATTGAATGAACAAAAAAAGAATGCGTATGCAGAAGCCAAAAAAATTCTCGGCGCTGTGCCGGAATTCGATGCAAACGCACTCCTGAATACATCCAAAGTTGAAATCGGTAAACGATTGCGCCACAGTCCGGAAGCTCGCATGCGGCTAAAGGCGCTCGGTTTGGATATTGATGTCGATAATCCAGACAGTCTGCAGAACAGTTTGGTCATTGCCAAAGCCGTGGATCAAGCTATGGCCGCCGTCGAATCATTTAACGCGGCCGCGTTAGCCGCCGGCCGAGCTCCCGCACTTTCCGAACACGATAAATCCGTTATTAAACAGCTTCGCGAAACATGGGATGGTCGCCATGGCACGAATGCGGCTTAACATTATTTTTTTCCGTAGGAGCGAATCGCCTGCAGAAGCTTGCTGTCCTCTCGTAATTTTTCGATCATCACAATTTGCGAGCGGCTGATCTCCATCCAGTCTTCCGGCCCGTGAAACTCATTGCCGAATTTTGCGAGCGTAACGTCGCCTCCGGGTTTCTGCGTCTCATCTTTCGGTTGAATGTAATAAATATCTTTTAAAAGAAGTGTCTGACTTCGAGTCGAGGCAATAGACCCGAAATAAACCTGGCCGTTCGTTAGAAAAACAGCGTAAGTTCCGGCTCGTTTTCCGTTCGAAAGAAAAATAAAACAACCAAGAATTATCGCGAGGGCAATCAGGATCACAGCAGAGATCCAAATCCAGCGAGGATAATGCGTGTTACCAAACATAGATTATTTTTTAAAATCTGAACCTAAAATAATCAAAAAATCTCCCTTTGCCGGGCTCTCTTCCAGACTCGTACTCGTCACAACTGACCCGATCAGTTTTTCCAAAATAAGCGCCGTCATCGGCAAGGACCGATCATTTCCTTTCATGATGATCGTATGCGGATAAATAGTTTTCGCTTTTGCATCTTCTGCAGGCAAAACGGAAAATCCCATGGAACTCAATCGACTGACTGCGGCTTTTCCTGCGCCATTAATTCCGGATCCATTTCGGATTTCAAGAACAGACGTTTCTTTAAACGGGACGGGTTTATCAACCATCTTTATGACCTGTACCGGTAAAACAGCTCGCACCTTATCCTCTGCTTCGGAATACAAAACCGCCTGGTTCGTCCAAATTAAAACTCGATCTCCATTTTTTGCATCTTTATAGAAAACAGGATTTTTGGTTCGAACCAAATTTTCATCTTTCACGATCGCAACGGTCGGTATCTCATTCAAATTAACCGGAATATGCGAAGCGACCTTCTTAACCAGCTTTTGCGTCAATTCTCCTGTTGTATCCTTCGCAAAAAGATACTTAGACCCAAGGAGGGCCGTAACAACCAAAAAAACAAAAACCCCTGCGCCAACGACCATCCACATCACCTTCGGCCGAGAGGATTTTGAACGCGTTCGGGAAAGAAAATTTACCGACATAGAAAATAAGCTGGCTCAAGTATAACACGAAGAAGCTAAAGAAAGACGATCCGTCAATTCACTACGGAGTCGTCGATGAAACCGAGGCTTCGACCATCTGAGACGAGCTTTGAGTCGAATCCGTAACCGATGTCTCTGTCGATGTACTCGTTCCCTGATCCGTCGTCTGATCTGTTGTCGTGGTCGTCATTGGAACCAAATCAGATGGAACAGATTCTGTTGATGACGTTGTCGCCGGTTCTTCCACCACTGGAACAACTGCATCCGATTGCGTGGTCGTGGTCGTGGTTGTTGTCGCTGACCCCGTTGGCTCGGATAAAGTCGACGTACTCTCAGGATTTATGGTCGTAACTGGAGTTGTATCGATGGTGGACGAAACAGCCGGAATACCTGAATTCGTACTCGTCTCACCTTCATAACCAACAACAAACCAATTAAACCAGAGGCGAACCGGACAATGCGTATAACTCACGCAATACCCGCCGCGCGGCAGACGAATTTCAAATCCAGTGGTTGTCACATAATCTAAGAAGTAACCGCCATCCCATGTTGATGCATCCACGCCCTGGGCATCCGGCTCTGGGACCATTTCCGGTGTCACAAAGACATGCGGAATCACTGGATACGGATTCTGAAAATCCACGGAAAGTTTTTCTGTCTGCGGCATGATTTCGACGCGACCCGCATTTGTTTGACCGAACACGACTGGACCCCGAATCGTCGTTGTTCCGGCGAGTAATACATTTCCGGTAAATGCCGCATCGTTTACCACCAGCTTTCCGATGCGCATCTCACTAAAGTAAAGCGCCGCAGATGATAGGATTGTTTCAGGAGTCGAGCCTGTATTCTGTAAACGCGCAGTCGTACTCGATGAAGCCGATAAATTCAATGCGTTTGCTCCTTCGACGCCAATATCCGCGTTATAACCAGGTGAAACAAATACTAAGATTGATGTCGTACTTGCATTGGTAGATGACGAATAGGATTCAAGCGCCCGACCGATAATATTGCCAGCGGTAATAGCCTTCATGGCCACGCCAGGCGTAGAAGAAAGAGTCAGCGGATCACCGGCATGGATCGGACCATTTTCAAGCGAAACACTCACCGGAACACGGCCTGCCAAGGCAACCGGAACTGTCTGCAAATCTTTATCCGCCCATTCCGTAAGTAAAAGTCCCGGCTTTGTCGAAACCACGCCCATGACAATCGGATGAGTTACCCGATCAGCTTTGACGACTTTTGCCGCACCCGATTCATCCATAGCCACAACATCGCCTGCCACAAGCGTCGGATCTTCTGTCACGTATGATTCGGCCAAATCGAATCCGGATAAGTACGCCTGCTTTGCATAAATCTCACGACCATAAATCCGATAAAAATAATTCGTTACATTCCCAAGACTAGATCCAGAAAGACCGCCCAAAAGAGAACAACTTCCACCGTTACACGTTCGATCAAATTGAAGATCACCAGTATCAACCCGATAGGTAGCCACGCCTAACGTTCCATCTTGGAGACGAACGGCCGAGGTACCTGAAGCAAAACCAGCCGGCGAACTTTCCATAAGCCCCATCACGTTCGTACTGCAATCAATAACCGAACATTCGATAGAATATAGTTCAGTTTGAGATGATAGAGAATTAAATCTTTGATACGTAATTGCTGGCAAGCCGTCTGAACCAATTATCATACTAACCCATGGACCTAAACCCCCATAAGGAAACGCTGTATCAGCCGAAATCGAATTTATCGAAAAATTACTGTTTGAGGAACATGGGCTTGCCGTGCAGGTCGCTGTTTTAAGTTGAGCACTCATGGTGCGCGAATCGTAATAATAAGCAACAATCGGAAGCCCATTACGATTAATTTTTATATCCAGATATTTTCCTGAGTTTGAATCGCTGAAATTTTCGATCTGAAATGTATTCGGGGTCGTTGTAGCCGTTAAAAATTTGACTCCACGCAATCCAAATGAAGGATGATAGTAGGCAAAAAATGGCCTGCCATCTGATGGAACCACACCGTGAATATAGGCGCCGAGCATTCCGGGACCACCACCTCCGCTCACGGAATCAACCATCCATTCCGCATCCATAGACGAGCAAGAAAGCGTTCGACAATGTTTGTAATTCACGGCGGCATTACTGCCCGTACTAGACGTATACATCACTAACGGTAATCCATCCGTTCCAATTGCTATCGCCGACCAATTTCCCATACTTTGGGCCGTCGCGCCTCCGTCATCAACTTGCGCGATTACCGTCAAATCATGCGACGTACATCCTTTATTTAAACAATGTGCCAATTTGATTTGTTTATTCGTTCGATCATAGAAAGAAATTGCCGGATATCCGTCTGATCCGATCACCATGGATGGGAACTCACCAACTATACC
>DASTLG010000117.1:0-5641 GCA_035715245.1 Patescibacteria group bacterium | reverse complement strand
GATAGCTTTCATTACTTGCGTTTGATCGAGTTCATCAGCTGAAATCCCAAAACGTGAATCAGCCGCAAGGCGTGATTTCCCATCGCGTAAAACGTGTTTGATAATTCTTTTCTTATCCAATTCTTCAAGAATAGGTGCAAGAAAATCCGCAGGATATTTTTGGATCCCGTCATGGCGGACGGGCTTTGGTCTTGAATCAATAAGCATCCATGAGCCGGAGAGCGTTGCGGCCTCTGGAGGAAGCTCACCATTTTTAATATTGTCAAAAAATACGGCGTCCGGTTTTTTTTTCCAGCCATTGATATTTTTCGGGCGGACGTAGAAAATAATGCCCTTCTCGTCGCGATGGATTTCGGCTAACTCTTCCGGCGGCAGATAGTGAAGCTCTAAACCTAACCTTCGCCATTCCAGAATTCGCTCTTTCGTTGCTTCTTTAGGAAGTGGAGGAACAAGAATCTCTTTTCCAAAAAATTGACGCAAGGCGCGAAACTCGCGGAGAATAATTTCTCCAAAGACTCGTTCATCTTCGATTCGTTTTTGTTCTTCTGGAGAAATAATTAATTGATCTTCTATGCCAAAATCTTCAGTCGGCGATAATTTGTGTTTTCTGATCGCTCCCTTTTTCCCTAAGACGGTTTTGAAGAAAGCCGAATCATCAGAGTTCCGATTCTTCTTGTTAAATGGATTCTCGAGCGGACTAGATGGCATATTAAATTTTAACGAGTTTCTTTTTGATTTGAAGGGAAACGCGCGATGACACGGAAACCGGTGCCGCAATTTCGATTGTCTGAATCGCTAGAGTCGATGTATGAGAGACCGCCAGAAACAGCGAATCCTCCCCTCAAAGACTTATTATTTTTTAAGACGGGTTCCTTAAAACGATCCTCAAGCCACTCTATCGTATTCGTCTCACCCCATTCTGGATAATAAATATTACCAAGGACATTAAATTCTATCGCTTTTGGAAGAGAAATGTATTCTTCGGGTATACCTATTGCTTGTGCAAAAGCTTTCTTTACTTGCGTTTGATTGAGTTCGTGAGCTGAAATTCCAAAACGTGAATTAGCGGCAAGGGGCACATTGCGAGATGACTGTTTGATAATTCCTTTTTTGTTCAATTCTTCGAGAACCGAACCGAGAAAATCATTTGCATACATTTGATTATCTCGCTTATTTAGTGCAGGTTTTTGTCTTGAATCGATGAGTACCCATGCGCCGGGAAGCTGGGCGGCTTTGGGAAGTAATCTGCCATCTTTTATATAATCGAAAAGATCTATAAGGGAATCTCCTGCGCCTGGCTTCTTTTTCCAGCCAGGAAAAATTTTTGGTTGGACGTCAATGATAGTGCCATTGTCATCGCGTTTGATTTCGGCCATTTCTTCCGGCGGTAAATAATGAAGATGAAGATTAAGTGCTTCCCAGGCCTTGATCTTTTCCGCCGTAATTTCTGGAGGCAGAGGTGGAACGTGAATTTCTTTTCCAAAAAATTTGCGTAAAGTGAGCCGTTCGCGTTCCATGAGATCGGTGATGACCTTTTCTTTTTCCATTATTTTCTGTTCTTCTGGAGAAACAATCAATTTATCTTCCGTACTAAAATCTCCAATCGGCGATGATTTACGTTTCCTGATCGTTCCCTTTTTGCCTAAGACGGTATCAAAGAAAGCCGAATCATCAGAACTTCGACCCTTCTTGCTAAATGGATTATCGAGAGATGAGAAAGGAGGCATAGAAGAGATCATCAGAACTGACGTTATTCTACTCAGAAAAATAGGTATTTACTAGCTGTTTTTTCAAGTCTGGCCTCGACCGACGTGTCAGGACGATTCTCCGCCAGAGGGACGTGCCTTAGGCGCAGAACGTCCGCGACCTGTCCGACGTTCGTCGGATGATTCTATTAGCGTTAGGTATTGGAAATGTAAAATCCCAGCTTTCGCTGGGAATTTTACGTGGTGCAGCCAGGACGATTCGAACGTCCGACCTCTTCCTTCGCAGGGAAGCGCTCTATCCAGCTGAGCTATGGCTGCATTTATTTTATTTTTTGGGCAAATTCACAATGCCCGACGTCTATCGGGCCGATTGACTTCGAACGCTTGATTGCGAACCGTGCCATCCTGTTTAGATCCGCAATAGCCGCGCAACAATATCAGAAAGATGCTCATCGTGCAAGTCCAAATCTTCCCGGAGAAATTGTTTTAAATGATCGCGGAGTTCGAGCGGATTTTCTTCTTCCAGCGGAATCCGGAGACGCGGGATGATGGGATTTCGGTGATCGAGATAGAGGACTTTTGTTTGCGGTGGCTGATAAACGATTGCAAAGTGATCTAAATCGCGATAAAGACACAGCTTTCCGTCCCAAACGATCCCGGCATCGCCGATTTGTACAAGCGCGTGTTTTGGCTCCTCGTTTCCTGTAAGGACCAGGATAATCGCCATGAGCAGAATCAAAAACGCGAACAGAAAATTTTCTGTCCAAACCGCGTAAGCGATTAAGAAGAAAGCGATGACGGCCATGATGATGTACCATCGCGAGCCGCGTTCGTAACGCTCATGCATGGGCGCTTCCCACACAAAACGATCTTGACCCAGGATTAAGGATTCTTGCACCTCGGGCGGATAACTAATCATACCAGCTGAAGTATACCATTTTTTGCAGGCTTGATCTAAACGGAATATTCCAAACCGTTCCGGAACATGAACGGGTTATCCGATGAGATCAATTGGTTGAGCTTGGGAAGACTTATGGATGCCAGCAGTTTTCTGTTCGCTTTTTTTGTGATTTGATAGAGATATGCTGAAATTTGATGAGCCGGTTTCTTTTGTAAAGGGAGCGACACCTACGGTGCGGCATGCCTGGGAAAGTCTTGGAATCAAAACGATTGGTGATCTTTTATTGACCGTTCCGCGCCGTTACGATGATTATTCAAAACGTGTCTTGATCAAGGATGCTCAACCTGGAGACGTGGTAACGCTTTCGGGAAAAATCGTGAAATGTTATAAATTGCCGACGTTTCGAAAACGTATTCAGGTTTATCGCGCGACCGTAAAAGACGAGAGTGGAATGTTAAGCGCGACTTTTTTTAATCAGCCATGGGTTTTAAACGAATTTACGCCTGGGCGAGAGGTGTTTTGGTCTGGAAAAATCGTTTCGCACCCGCGTTATGGAAAAACCATGGCAAGTCCTATTTGGGAGGCGCCGGAAAAAATAGCCGTTGCCGCTGGAAAACTCGCGCCTGTTTATCCATTGTCCGGCGCACTGACACAAAAAAGATATCGTCAACTTGTTCAAACGGTTCTAGACTCTGTGGAATTTCCTCCTGAAACGCTCGCTGATGAAATTCGAACACGGCTGAATCTTCTTCAATTTGAAGAAGCCGTTCGAGCGGTTCACCTGCCGAAAACCATGGAGGAAGCAGAAAAGGGAAGAGAGCGGCTTGCTTTGGATGAATTGCTCACGTACCAGCTTGCCTTTGGGTTTGCAGCAAAACAATCCGCCGCCTTCGGAGCGGTTCCGATTCCTTTTGATGAAAATTTTGCCAAGCGATTCACGGCTGGATTACCGTTTCCATTAACGAATGATCAAAAACGTGCGGCATGGACCATGATTCAAGAAATGAACGGAGATTTCCCGATGCGGCGCCTGCTGGAAGGAGATGTTGGATCTGGAAAAACCGTGGTGGCGGCATTCCTTGCCGCTCAAGTGCACCGAGCCGGCGCATCGGCGGCCCTTCTGGCACCCACAGACATTCTCGCGCGGCAGCACGCGGAAACATTTCGTCGGTTTCTTGCGCCGCATCATATTCCAATCGTTTTGCTGACACGTACGGATAAGCGGATTTTTGAAAACGGGGAGCCTCATGTGCTTACAAATTCAGAATTGAATCTTGCCATCGAGCGAGGGAATGCGGTATTTATTGGGACGCACGCCTTGCTTACGCCGAGTCGTCTTCCGAATGATTTAGCGCTTGCCATGGTTGATGAACAGCATCGGTTTGGTGTTGAACAGCGCGAGGCGCTGACTGTTTCTGCGCGATCAGACGGCCGCGTTCCTCATTTTTTATCCATGACTGCCACGCCGATCCCTCGATCGTTAGCCTTAGTCTTGTACGGCGATTTAAAAGTTTGCACGCTCCGTGAAAAACCGCCGGGGAGGCAGGAGATTGAAACAAGAGTTTGTGTGGGTAACGGACGTGATCTGGCTTATGAAGCAATCCTGGAAGCGGCACGGCGTCATGAACAATCTTTTATCGTTTGCCCGCTTATTGATCCTTCGGATGTTTTAGGTGTGAAATCGGCGACACAGGAATGGAAGCGGCTTTCATCCGGACCGCTTAAGGGTTTACGGATCGGACTTTTGCATGGCCGGCTCAAGACCGCGGAAAAAGAAGATGTGATGGCGAAGTTAGCGGAAGGAGAATTGGACGCCGTTGTTTCGACGTCGGTGATAGAAGTCGGTGTGGATATTCCCCGAGCCACGATCATGGCTATTGAAGGAGCGGAGCGATTCGGAATGGCGCAATTGCATCAATTGCGCGGACGTGTTGGGCGTTCGCATCTCGTGAGTTTTTGTTTCTTTTTGACGGATACAGCGGGTGAGCCGTTAGAGCGTTTGAAAATGGTCGCGCGGATCCATGACGGATTCCGTTTGGCAGAGGAAGACCTTAAATTACGCGGAAGCGGAAATTTGATGGGAAAGGAACAGAGCGGTATGCCGTTTTTTCGAGCCGCGCAGTTATCCGACGTCCATCTTATGCATGCCGCGCGAGAAGAATCGGAACAGCTTCTTTCACAATCTCCAGATTTACGCGCGTTCCCAATTTGGCGAGAACGTGTGATGCGATTGCGGGAAACATCGCATTTAGAATAGAATTAGCGGTTGACAGAGCTGTCTTGTTTTGATACAAAAATTTCTTGTTCTTTTCAGGAGGAGGCATGAACGCGGAGAAAGAGCGTCAGGATTTCGAACAGCGTCAATACGCCAAAGTCGAAGAGATTTTGCGAGATTGCCGGCGCGGTCGATGCGAACGGTCAGGGCAGATTCTGGAAATTGCGGAATCCCGCCTGCACCGCTCGCTTGGAGATCTTGCGCACGAGTTCGGTTTCACCATGGAAGAATTGGAATCCTTTCATGTTCAGCGTGAACGCGAGAATGCCCTGCGGCTTTTTCGCCAATATCGTTCACCGGGAATCGGCATCAAAGGACGTCAGCGGTTTGCTGTCATGCTCGCAAATCTTGTTGAGACTTCGAAAAGAATCTCTTGGAAAGATCTGAGCCTTTCGGAAGACGACGGTAAGCGCCTTCTGCGAGCGGTCAAAGAAGGCCGCAAATCTGATCTTCGTCAGCTTCTTTATCAGTTGCGCGAATTGGATCGTTCTATGCGGCGCCAGTCTTCAGATGAAGTCCGAGCCGCGTTTAATGAAAAGCAGGCGTGGTTCAAACGACTGCTGAACATTTCCGGTGTCGAACCAGATGAATTAAAGATGTCTTCGGAGGAATTAAATTGGATTACTGATTAATGTGCGCCTGATCTCATCGGGCGCTTTTTTATTGGAGGGGAGCGGATTGACAAATGGCCTATTTTCTGGTATTCTCGTTAGTCATTTGTTCTTTTCACGGAAATTCCTCGCGATTGGGAGGCAACTG
>DASTLG010000116.1:0-18882 GCA_035715245.1 Patescibacteria group bacterium | reverse complement strand
GGGGCAATCCCCTTTTTCTTTTTTTACGCGCGCGCTAGGCTCTCGGCATGCTTCTGCTTTGTCTTGGTCCGGATACGTTTCGCGCTCAGCAAAAAGCGCATGAATTAGAAGAGGCGTTTAAGCAAAAATTTGATGCGCGCGGATTGAGCATGGAACGTTTACTCCCTGGAAAAGAAAGCGTCGACGAGATTATCCAACGCGCAAACACGATCAGTTTATTCTGTCCGCGCCGATTTATCCGTGTAGCCAATCTTTTAAGCGAATGCCCGAAGTCAAAATACGAATCGCTAGCTCAAGCGCTCGCGAAAGATCCGGAAAATGTTATTGTTGTTGATGTTGAATCTGATCCGATTCCGGAATCAATCATGCGGAAATTTGAAAGCGTGAATAAAATAATAAAATATGACTTTCCGCAATTATCCGGTCATGCCTTTTTAGTCTGGGTCCGACAGCTCGCGGCGGAAATGCGCGTACATCATCCCGCGATTGATCGGCTTGCGGAACACGCGGCTGGAGATAGCTGGCTTGTGTGGAATGAACTTATGAAGATGAAAGCCGGCGGAATAAGTGAAGTGGCGACGCCTTTGCCTGAACGATCCATTTACGAATATGCCGAAGCGTTTTTGCGTAGAGAACTATGGTGGCCGACCATTTTGAATGAATCTGATTTACTCACGCAAGCCATGACCAGTTTTGTTTCACAGGCGCGAGCCGCTCTCCGGGTGCGCGATCAAGCCACGGTTGGGATGCATCCATACTTATTAAAAAGAATGCAATCACGGCTGATTCAAAAACCGGAACTTGCGTTAGCGGCGGCTTTGAGGACCTTGCTATCGCAACGCGCCGGCCTTGGAGATGAACGAGATGTTGCTCCGCTCTTTTTTGCCGGCTAAAAATCCCGCATGAAAGCGGGATTTTTTACTTCATAGCGGCGACAGCTTTTTGAACAGAAGATGTATGGTGAGCGGCCTTATTTTTGTGAATTACATGTTCTTTTGCCGCTTTTCCTAAAGCTTGCTGGAGTTTTTTGCTTGCGCCTGCGGCTTCCTGCTTTTTCCCAGCCTTGATCAGAGTTAAAACCTCGTGTGTGAGCGCCTTTAAATGCGTTTTTACCCGCCGATTTTTTGCGGTCCGCTTTTTTGTCTGGCGAAACGCCTTCATTGCAGCTTGTTTGTTTGGCATAAGATGGGCTAAGGATAGAAAACTTTCCTTGTTGCGTCAATAGTTATCCTCAGTTTTTAAATTTTTCAAAAAAGTTGTTAACAGTCCTTGGTTTTTGATTGACAGTCGGTGGTTTGAACCTTATACTTTTTGTCGCTCAGCTAAGAGCTTGGACTGACGATTGTTTTTGTAATCTATACGTCCGCGGTCGTGTATTTTGTCTCCATAGTTCAATGGATAGAACGAGAGACTCCTAAGCTCTAGATAGTGGTTCGATTCCACTTGGAGACGAGGCGAGAGTTATACGAAATCTTCTATTTTCTGCTTCACTTAGCATTAAATAATGTTTCGTAAAATAAATTTATTTTATGGATGCTGGAATTGAAATGTTTCACGTGAAACAAATTTATTTAATGTGTTAAGTCGTTAAAAAAATAATGGGCTGATAGCTCAGTTGGTAGAGCGCTGCATTCGCATTGCAGAGGTCAGGGGTTCGACTCCCCTTCAGTCCACCATCAATAGATCCCCATACGGGGATTTATTGTTTCACGTGAAACAATTGTGAATTTGATTTTCTAAGATTTTGGAAGATTGAGATTTTGTTTCACGTGAAACAAGTCGTGTCCTAATGTGAATGAATATTTAATATGTATGTTTCACGTGAAACAATTTTATTTCTCGATAAATAATTTATCATTTTGAAAATGTTTCACGTGAAACAAAATTGGTTATTAAAAATTATGCTAAATTATTGCGTTAATGTTTCCACAGCTTTTCTTTTAATCGCTTAAACAAGTATTGAGCTATAAAAGTTTTGAAAATTGTTTCACGTGAAACAAAATTGATATTTGTTATTATCGAATTTACTTCTCGTCGTTTTGCAATGTTTAACTTCTAAATTTTTGATGGAACGAAAAATGTTTCACGTGAAACATTTTTTGATCGTCTTTTTAATTGATGATTTTTGTTTCACGTGAAACAGATTATATTTTATTTTGCGACTCAATAAGGAAGATTCAAAATACAAAATTCAGTCGTTTCATGAGCACCAAACAAGCATTGAATTGATTCTTAATGAGGGTACGATGGTGTTTTTTTATTCACAATTTATCCACAAATTATTTATTTTTTTGCTGTGTAAACAGTTAATTCGTTATTTTATGTCATTCGCTAAGGGTCTTTTTTTATGAATGGGCGTGTTTGCATTTCAATTATAAAAAACCCATCTTTCGGGGAGATGAGCAAGGAAGAATTGACTGTGAAAGCAAAACATCGATCTCGGATTGATTCAGTTACAGTCATATCGTCTTCAAACGGGTAAGAAAGCGTTCTGTCGGAATGTTTGATGACTATTGAGTAGGCAGACAGACGCCGAGAAATCGATTTTCTACAGGCCACGAATCGTTCCCGCCCCAATCAATGACCCAATAATCGTGCCCAAATTCACTGTAATCAGGTTCTAGACTCAGATGAATTGATTGATCAAAGTCTTGGAGAACGGCGATGAACTCTTTGTCTTTGTCTTCATCATAGCGCTGATGTCCCTTTGCTCCGACCAAGAGCGCTTCGATTGCTGTTGGAAAACGCAGTCCTTCTTTTTTAAAATAACCCTGGATTTCCTTGCGTTTTACACGGCGTCCGCCAATTTTAGCCATTTCCCTTCCGGAAATAAAGCGACAGCGGATTTCGATCGACGTCGTTGTTTTTGTTTCGCCGATAATGGCTCTGATCTTGTCATCGTGCTTTGTATCGATTGTATTGAGAACGCGACGGGTGACTTCTCGTGCCATCTTCAATACGTCTTCGTCTGCCGCTAGATAAAATCGCACGCCCTTGGTTTCTTTCACCATGGATCGTGCTAATGCGTGAATTGTTTTTTCTAGGCGTTCGGGATGACCGAGGAGTCGAAGACGTTCGTGGTCAGAAAAGGGGAGATGGTCAACCAGAAAATGTACAACCTTGTCCAAAGACTTTTTTTGACGCGACATAAATCTCCTTTTGTGTTACGCGTATAAAAACTATCATTATTGTCAGTTATTTGAACAGGTGAATTTATACTTTTGGCTTAGATTTTGTATTTTTTGTTTATTTTTGTTAATGTTATTAACACTATGAAAGATGAGGCAATTTTACGTGCCCTACAGAATGTGGGTTTGGATCAAAAGGAATCCGCGGTTTATACGGCGTTGCTTGAATTAGGACAGGGGACGGTTTTTGAGATCGCCAAACGAGCGGAACTCAAACGTGCGATCGTTTATCACGTGGTGGAGCGATTAAAAGAAAAGGGGTATGTGCATGACGTGGTTGCGGGAAAGGTAAAGCGTTTTGGCGCCGTGGATCCATCAAAGATATTTCAACATACGCGCGCGGCCGTGGAAGATTTAAAATTCATGTTGCCGCTTTTGCATGCGCTGCAGAATAAGGGCCGGAGTAAGCCGCGCATGGAATATTTTGAAGGAAGAGAGGCGATTCTTGCGACATATCATGTCTATGAACAGAGCCAGGACACGCGTTATGTGACCTCGTTTTCGCGAATGAATGAGCTTTTTCCGCGTGAACTTGAGGCCTGGTTTGCGCGTGTGGAATCAGGATCGGTTCCGACGCGTGCCAAACATTTGATTACAGATACGCGCATTGATCGTGAATGGGCGAAGAATATGGCTAAACATGATCAAGACATTCGGTTTTTGCCAAAAGGGGCGCGCATGGCGATGGATTTTGCCATTACGCAGGATCTTATCGGGATTACCTCATTTGATCCGTTATTTGTCGTTGTTATTCATAACAAAGGGATTGCTGAATCTGCGTCGCAATTATTTGATTTGGCTTGGGAACAGGGAAAGGAAAAGTAAAGTGGATTTTTCATTGAGCCTTCCTAGTTTTTCTTTTATAATAGCCGCTGATGCAAAGGAGGTTTTTTTTCATTGCCGCCGTTCTTTTGCTCTTGATGCAAGCGGACGTGGTTTTTGCGATGTCGAGTCCAAGTTTTATGATTAACTGGGATTCGATAAACACAGGCGGCGACGAGTTGTCATCCAGCACGAATTACTCAGTTCAAGATACGGTTGGCGATTTTTCCGGATCGAGTACAAGTGCAAATTATCAGATCTCGTCTGGATATCGCGCCGCACAGGGTGCGGATTCGCTCTCGTTTATTATTGAGGGTCAGGATAAAGCTACGCAGACGGCTTATACAGCCTTGAGTCTTGCAGATAAAACCGTAACCGTGGAGTCTGCGGTTCCATTTAGCGTAGGGAATTACATTGCGGTCATTGAAAATAATGGATTTTCTGAACGAGTCCTCGTTGGAAAAATTACGAGTATCAATGGCTTGGTTCTTACGGTTGATAAATTCGATGGGGCAACAGACACGATTGGTGCGACTCCGAGCGGAGGAGATGATTTTGTTTATGTCCTTGGAACGAGCCTGGCGTCATTTGGTACGGTTTCTGCAAATTCTGCAAATACGTCGGTTGTGATGAGCTCGGTTAATTCGTCAGTTCCTTCAGGCTACACGGTTTATGTTCAGGCAGATCAGGCACTGCAGAATGCGAGTGCTCAAGCGATCGCTGCACCGGTTGGGACGATCACCGTTGGTACAGAGGCGTACGGAGCGAGCGTGACTGGAACGCGCGCCTATCTTCCGGATTCAGACGCTTCGGTTAACGCGTCTGCACGAGCGATTCAAACAAATAGCGGTCCATCGGTTGCTGGTCCAGATCGTGTATCCATGACGTACAAACTTTCCGTTGTGTCCGCAACAAATAGCGGAACGTATAGTCAAAATGTTTATTACATCCTTACGGCGAATTATTAGTATGCGATTTTTACGTGTTTGTCCTTTCTTTTTTGTTTTTTTTATCGTGCTCGGATTTACCATTGCGCGGCCGCTGTTTGCGTTTAGCTTGAGCCCTGCGATTAATGATATTTCGCTTCAGCCGGGCGGTATTTATTCGGGAATTATTTCTGTCATGAATGATACCGATGCAGAGGAAACATATTATTTATCCATTCAAAAATTTTTACCCAAAGGGGATGCGGGACAAGAAGAATTTCTGCCGATTTGGGAAACGAGTGGATTGCCGAAATGGATCTATTTGAATGCGCCAAGCGTGACTCTTAAGGCCGGTGAATCCAGATCAGTCCCTTTTACCATTCGTGTTCCTGCGAATGCGGTTCCGGGCGGATATTATGCGGCGCTCTTTTTTTCTAATCGGCCGCCAATCATGGGTCCCCAGGGTCGGGTTGTGACGGGCGCGCGTACCGGATCGCTGATTCTCCTAACTGTGGAAGGCAGGCTTGTAAAAAAGTTAGCACTTCAATCCTTTGCTTTAGAGACGGCAACACAGCTTCGATCACTCCCAGCAGGATTTGAAACGGTTCTGGAAAATCAGGGAAATATCCATGTCATTCCAGATGGAAAAATTACGATAAAAAATTATTTCGGCTACACCGCGGCCGTCCTGCCGCTTAACCCCGATGGTGCGCGCGTCCTGCCGAACAGTACGCGTCGATTTTCTTCTGTTTGGCAATCTGCTGTTCCTTTGAATGGAAACGGGTTTTGGCACCATGCGGCAGAGGAACTGCGGAATTTTGCCATCGGCCGGTATACGGCTACGTTACAGCTCCAAGGCCCGGGTTCGGAGAATGTTCAACCTACTTCTCTTGTGTTTTATGTTTGGCCGTGGGAATTGCTGATGTGTTTAGCTGGTTTTTTCGTTTTGCTCATCGTATGTATTCGGTTGTATCGGCATTGGGTAATTTATCGCGCGACCCTTTCCTGATTTTATGCAAGTGAGCTGGAACAAAGGAATGCGGACGCTTATTGCGTCGATTCTTCTGGCTGGCTTTATTTTTTTTCCGCTAAGTTCGTCTGCGGATGTTCTTTCGGCTCGCTCGGATCGGTTATCCCGGGCGCTTGTTTCTGTCGGAGCAAATCACACCATTACCTTTACAACGCAGACTTCGGTGAGCTCACCGTCCGCAACAATCACGCTCGCGTTTGCCTCCAGTTCATATTCTGCGGGATTCAATCTTTCCTCGCTCACAAGCTCGGATTTTTCACTTACGTTTGGCCCGAGCGGAACGGAAACAGCGACTGTGATCGCGAGCGTGCCCGCACCCGGTGTTTGGGGTGCAGGCATTTCCGGACAGGTGATTACGCTGACCCCGCCAACGGACACAGGACTGAATTTAATTCCGGCGGGAAATATTGTGATTATAAAAATCGGTACCAATGCTGGGGGAACGCATCAAATTATAAATCCATCTCTTGCCGATACGTATACGCTTTCCATCGCCGGGGCGTTTGGCGATTCGGGTGGAATCGCGATTCCAATTGTTAGTTCCAATGCTCAAATCTCTGTTTCAGCAACTTTTTCCGGAAGTGTGGTAATTCCGCCAGTGCCAAAAGAGACGACTCCGCCTCAGCAGAGCGGGATCAGTGCGATTAATGTGACGACCTCAAGCGCGAGCATTGTCTGGACCACGGATGAACTTGGCGATTCGCTTGTCGAATATGGAACGACAAACGCGTATGGCGCAAGTGTTTCGAACGGAAATCTTGTGCTTAGCCATGCGCTCGATCTTACTGGATTGCTCCCTAATACGGTTTATCATTTCCGTGTTAGTTCACGTGACAGTAATGCGAATCTCGCAACCTCGAACGACCAAACGTTTCAAACACTTTCTGTGGCGCAGGCTCCTGTTATTTCAAACATTCGTACCAGTAATATTTCTGATACGAGCGCGGTTGTTTTATGGGACACGGATATTTCTGCAACCGGTCGTATCGATTACGGCACAACCTCTCAATACGGCCAGGTTTTGAGCGCAGGCGCTCTTACGCAATCACACCAGTTTATTTTGACCGGATTAAGGCCGAATACAGTTTATCATTTTGCCGTGACTTCGGCGGGTGGAACGGGTTTGTCTTCTGTATCCTCTGATCAGCTCGTTCAAACATTACCCGATCAGACGCCGCCTACGAACCCATCAGATTTTTCGGCGATTCCGGACGATAGCCGCATTACGCTTTCCTGGACGAATCCGTTAGATCCTGATTTTGCGAATGTGGTCATTGTGGCCAATACGGAACACTTTCCTGCATCGATGACAGACGGACGCGTTGTCTATCAAGGGTCGGCTACATCAACTATTGATACAGGACTCCAGAATGGGACGCATTACCGCTATACCATCTTTGCCTTAGATACCACGCGCAATGTTTCAAGCGGTGCCTATGCAGATGCGACACCTCAGGCGTCGACGGTTGTCCTCCCGCCTCCAGCCACGACAACTCCGCCGGAAGTTTTGCCGCCGCCAGGACCGACCGGACAAGAAGAGAAAAAAGAAACGACAACCTCAACGCTTGAAGCGCCAACGAGTACGCCTGAAGTACCGTTCATTTCGATTCAGCCGCTTTTTTATGCCGCGGCAGGAGCTGTCTATCTTCCGCCAGATCCAAATGGCCGTATTGGAGCAGGAATGAATCAGGCGATCCTCGTTCAGGTTCCGGCGGCGGCGCTTGGGACTACGATTGATTCCGGTTCGATCCGCGTTGGTTCTTCGACGTATGCTCTTGCGCTTTCTCCGAATGGAGATTTGTGGAGCGCGTCATTTCTTTCCGAATCGCGGCCTGGGGAATGGCCGATTTCTGTGCAGGTAAAATTCAGTGATGGAAGAAACGGAAAAGCCGATCTCACGCTTTTGGTGCAGGCGTATGGACGCGTCATGGAGAGCGTTCTTATCGGCGCGCCGGAAAAAATCCTTTCAGGCGCAACGGTTACGCTTTATGAAAATCAAAACGGACAGCAGGCATTATGGGATGGGACGCGTTCGCTTCAGCCCAACCCGGTAAGCATTGGCGATAATGGCGTGTATGGATTTACGGTCCCGAACGGAAGTTATTCGCTGGTGGTGAGCAAAGATGGATATAAAACAGCCACAAAGGATGTGCCAGTTCTGCATAACTGGCTTTCTGTTGATGTGACACTCGATCTGCTTCCGAAAAAAATCGAGGAAATTATTTCGCCGCAAAAAAGTATTTCCGAAAATATTCAATCTATTGCTGAGGAAGCAAAACCGCTGATTCAGGCCACGATTAGCGCGGTCCAGTCAAAGGAAGCGCAAGTCGTTGCAAAGTCCGTGCTTATTCCTACGGCGCTTAGTTTTGCGGTTGCAAATACGGCAACGGCCGCCTCGATCTTCCATTTGTTTAATTATCTGCAGTTTTTAGCAACCCAGCCGGTCCTGCTTTTTGGTCGCCGCCGCCGAAAACAATGGGGTTTAGTTTACAATTCCCTCACGAAACAGCCGATTGACCTTGCAGTCGTTCGTCTCATTTTTGCGGACAAAAATCTTTTGGTGCAAACGCGCATTACAGATGCAAAAGGACGCTTTTCTTTTCTCGTTCGACCGGGAAAATATCGCGTCGAGGTGGTGAAGCCTGGCTTTGTTTTTCCAACTCAATATCTCCGGAACGCGAAGACGGATATTGATTTTGTTGATTTGTACCACGGAGAAATTGTTGATGTGACTAAATCCGCGACGCTTGCGTTCAATGTTCCGGTTGATCCCATCGCGTTCGAAGAAACACCGCGAAAGATCCTCTTTAAAAAATCATTACGCCGCATCCAAAATTTAATGGGATGGCTTTCGGTCGTAGTTACGCTGGGCGCGCTCATTATTTCTCCGTCCTGGATTGTTTTTGGCCTGCTCGTCATTCAAATTGGCATGCATGTTGTTTTTCGCCGTCTTTCTCTTCCGCCGAAGCCGAAGAACTGGGGATTTGTGTATGACAAAAAATCACGTTCTGCCATTGATCGTGTGGTTGTGCGTATTTTTGATAAAAAATTCAATAAACTTCTGGAGACACAGGTTACGGATAAAGATGGAAAGTACGGCTTTTTTGTGGGAAAGAATGTTTACTATGTGACAGCCGAGAAAGCAGGGTATGGGCGCTATGTTTCGCCGGATATTGATCTTTCTAATAAAGAAGAATCCGTGATTGATCAAAATATTGCGCTTGAACAAGCGGCTGTTTAGCATTATACACAAGGTTTACTAGGTTTTCCACAGGATATCCACAATTATTGATTTTTTATAAAATTCAAAAATTTTGGCTTAACTTAGATAAAATACTCGAATCTTTTTAAAGAGTGTGCGCGTTCTCCTATAATTAGGATAGCCCTGAAGAACCGATGGTTTCGGATCTGAGCGGGCGTTTGCAGGAGAACGTCAATCTAAGGCAAAAGATTGGCATGGTCTGTTTTTCTGCAAAAATGCCGTAGATTTGCGGAGCTTCCGCAAAACGTCTGCGAAGAGCAGATTAGTCTCTCGTTCGTGTGAACCGAAAAACACGTTTTCGTCCTTTTTCTTTATCCCTCCTCGCTTATCTGTGCGGGGCACTTGTGTTTGTCGTTTTCGCATTTGCTCCTATGACCAGGGCGGCAACTGGCGTGAATCGACAGATGAATTATCAAGCCAAGCTTTTGGACGCGAGCGGACAGCCTGTTGCGGATGGAACCTATTCGATGAAGTTTAGTCTTTATGATGCGGCGACAGATGGAACAAGACTTTGGTCAGCCACAGGGACAACCGGCGTTCCAGGAGCGCTTTCCGTTACCGTGCGAAACGGATTGTTTTCCGTGCTCCTTGGCGACACCTCTGTTTCCGGAGGAATTCAAAATCCGCTTGATAACACCATCAATTGGAACAGTGATTCATTGTATTTAGGCGTAACGGTTGGTTCAGATGCAGAAATGGCGCCGCGCAAACGATTAGCGGCAGTGCCTCAGGCAATTAACGCTGAAAATCTGCAAGGCATGTATGCGTCAGGAACGGCGAACGGCGGAGAATCGCTCTTTGCGATCAATCAAACACAGAATAATGCGGCGGTCAGCGCTCGAACGGCGCTCCGTGTTTCTTCAAAGGGAACTTCGAATGCAAATGATTTTCTGGTGATCGGTACAAATGATTTAGGGACAGACGTCTTTTCCGTAAATCGGCAGGGAAGTGTGACAAGCAGTGGGGTGTTGGCCATGCTCGGTTCAGCAACTTCTACGTTTTCGGGAAATTTGTCTGTTGCAGGAAATGTCTCGTCATCAAATGCGAATTTCCAGACCCTACACTGGAAAAATGCGACCGGAACGAATTTAGATCTTTCCGGCAAGCGCATTTATGCGGATAACACCAGAATATTTGATACGGTAAATACGTCCGCTGGCGTTGGGTTTAATGCACTCGGGGCGGCAGACGATGGGTTTGCGATTGGCGGCAATGCGGCATTTGGATACAATGCGCTTTCAGCGCTCACGAGTGGACTTTATAATGTCGCGCTTGGTTACGGTACATTAAAAAATTCCACATCAACGAGCTATAATATCGCGATTGGTGAAGATGCTTTGAGTTCGTTTAATGGAACCAACGGCTACAATATTGGGATCGGTGATTCGGCGCTTTTAAATACGCAAGCCAACGGGCGGTATAATATTGGAATTGGATCAGCCGCTTTAAGCGGAAATGTAACCGGTATTTCAAATGTTGCGCTTGGTTATCAGGCGCTCCAAACAGCGGACGCGAGTAATAATGTCGGCATTGGTTACACGGCTTTAACGCAAGACACAACCGGGGCAGAAAATACCGCGATAGGTGCAGACACCATGCGAACGAATGCGACCGGTCAGCAGAATACGGCCATCGGACGAAAAGCTCTCTATTCCAGTGACGGCGCCGATTTAAATTTCGCCGGCGGCTATTTCACCCTTTATAGTAATTCGTCTGGCGCACGAAATACTGCGATTGGGGCAAATGCCGGCTATTCGGGAACAGCGAATACAACAGAATACGGGAACACGTTTATCGGCTTCGGAGCCGGATTGGGAACAGCGGGCGTTAATTCATCGACCGCCATTGGCGCGAATGCACGTGTCAGCATGAGTAACGCGCTTGTCCTTGGCGGCACAGGAACCGATGCTGTTTCTGTTGGCATCGGAACGGCAAGTCCGTCATCATTTACCTTACAGGTCGCGGGCAGTATTGGACCAAACTCGACCAATCTTTATGATCTCGGATCCCCAGCTTTGTCCTGGCGAAATCTGTATGCTTCGGGAACAGCTATCTTTGTAAATGGATTTTGGACAAACGCCACAGGCACAAATACGACAAGTACAAATTTTTATGCCACGCTTGCTAACGCGAGTGGATTGAGTTGGACGAATGCGACGGGTACAAATACCACATCGACTAACCTTTATACCAGCACCGTGTCGGCTGTAAACGCAACAACCACGAATTTAAATGTTCAGAATTTTACCTCTTCGCTCTTGCCGCTCGTAAATAATTCACTTGATATTGGTTCAGCGGCGCTCGCATGGAAAAATATTTACGCTTCAGGGACCATTAATTTGGGCGGCGATTTGATGCCGAATGGATTAAATGCGAGCGGCGTAACAGCGGCATCGAGTACGTTTGAATCAGCGGCGAACTTTCCATCCGGTGCCGTTGGAAAGGATGGATTCCCGATTATCGCCTACCATGACATTAGCGGGGGAACAAAGAGCTTGAGCATCGCGCATTGCGTGGACAAAACCTGCGCGGCCGCGGCAACCGTAACGATTTTGGATAATACGGCTGGATTCGATTCTGGTCAGCTCCCATCTCTCGCGATTGGCGCGGACGGATTTCCCATCATTTCCTATTATGCATCTTCTACGGATGGCACGGGTTATATGAAGATTGTCCATTGCTTGAATACCGCCTCTACAACCTCAGAAAAAACACAAAGTATTCTTATTGGAAATACGGGTTCAGGCTGGCTCGGAAGCTTTTCTTCCATCGCAATCGGCATTGATCACAATCCAATCTTTGTTTATACCTCAAGCAGTCGTCTGCTTGGAACGAATTTGGGTCAGCTTTTATACCAGCATTGTACAAACCAGAAGTGCTCAACTAGCGACACGGCTGTTGTTCTGGCTTCTGCGTCGAGTGGCGGTGGATGTAGTGAAGGCACGGTTGGTCAATATGCCCATATCATGGTTCCACCTGATGGTCGGCCGTTTGTCGCTTATTATGGCGGTTCTTCCTGTGGAGCGGTTGGCGTGCAAGGCATTAAATTCAATAGCTTCACAACAACGACTGATGCGGTGGCGAATAACGATAGTTTTTCTATAAACGGCTTGGGTAGTGTCAATGAGGGCAAGTTTCTTTCCATGACCCTGGATCCAAATGGTCTGCCGCTCTTAGCCTGGACTTTTGATGCTGGAGGAAACGATGCCAAAGTTGAGGTTTCACAATGTCAAACCAGCCCTTGCAACGTTGGTGTTGATTGGCAGACGTCGATTATTACGGGAGCAAAGAATAGTTACAACAGCGGCATCACGGGTTCAACACAAATTTTTTTAGGTGCGGATGGATTGCCGGTGGTCGTTGCGAATATTGCCACGACGTATTGGAATGGATTCACGAATTTGGCAAATGGAGATCCTTATGTGTTTTATTGCACGACCCTCGGGTGTTCTTCTGTAAGTACGACAGCGCTGGAAACGAGTGGAGCCTTTTCTTCGGCTTCAGGAACAACCGCATTTTTATTGGGCGATGATTCCATCGGTGTATTCCATTATGACACGATCGGAAATGTGATAACACTTGATCGGTTTTGTAGTACGGTGGGCGGATGCTCGGCTTCGTATGCTGGATCGAATCTGGGGTCAGTTGGGCAATATTTTTACCGGATTTACGGCCGAGAGTTGTACGCGCAACAAGCCTCCCTTTCCGGATTCGACTTGGCTGAATCGTATCCGAGTCATGACATGACCCTGGAGGCAGGAGATGTTGTAGCAATTGATCCAGCGCATCCAGGCGAAATTATTCGCGCCGACAAAACACAAAATCCGATTCTGCTCGGGATCATTTCTACAAAGCCAGGTCTCCTTTTAACAGACTGGAGTACGAAAAAAGCAAACGTCTTCGCCTACCCATTGGCGCTTGCTGGTCGCGTCCCTATTAAAGTTTCGGCGGAAAACGGCCCTATCGCAGTCGGCGATTTGCTGACGATTTCTTCCGTCCCAGGCGTTGCGGCCAAGGCGATTGGTCCAGGGCAGGTGATTGGTCGTGCCCTTGCCTCAGCCGGCGCCACGTCAACAATTGAAGCCTTTGTCCATATTGGATATGACGCCGGCGTTGATGTCTCAAAGGACGCAGAAACAATCATGCAAAATGATGTCGTGTTTGCGCCGAAAGGCGAAGTGAATGCCTCGTCTACTTCAGCTGATTCCTGGGGCCTGGTTTTCCGCGGTTCATCATTTTCAGAAAACACGAGTACAGAAACTGGATTTACGCTTGCGACCAATTTCTTAGATGTTTCGCATCCGCAGTTTACGATTAAGAACGCATCTTCAACCACGATTTTTGCCTTGGATCAGAACGGGACTCTGAAAATTAATGGCGACTTGATCCTTGGCGGGAAGTTGTATCTTGGCGGAGATCAAGGCGCACAAACGAGTACCGCAATCTCCTTAGACACAAGCTCACCAAACGCGACATATGTCTCGACAAATGCGAACGGCTGGCAATCAAATGCCTCATTCGACTTTGCCGAACGGTATGCCTCGCCAGACCAGCTCGAACCAGGAGATGTGGTGGTGGTGAGTGAACGGGAATCGCTCCATGTTCAGCGTGCGCTTGATGCAAAACAGATGGTTGCCGGTGTTATTTCAACAAGTCCTGCCTTTGTGGCTGGTAAAGCGGATGCTGGAACGTTCCCGGTGGCATTACTGGGCCGTACCCCGACAAAAGTTTCAACCATGAAAGGCGAAATTCATCCGGGTGATTTCTTAGCTCCTTCATCGATTCCAGGCGTGGCCATGAAAGCCACCGTTGCTGGTCCGGTTATCGGACAAGCCCTGGAGCCGTATGCTGGATCTGACATCGGGAAAATCGATCTCTTTATCAATCCAATCTGGTGGAACGGACCTGATCCGGCGCAAACCGCCGCCCAAAGCGTTTCGCAAGTCGTTCTTGCGGCCACAACAAGCACCGACCAGATAACCGGAAAAACATACCAAGGATTTGCGCTCGTGGTCGCCGGCGGAACGCGTGTTCACGTTTCTTATCCTTCTCTGCAGGCATATCCGAATGTCCAGACAACGCCGCGCGGAGAAGTGGATGGCGGCTGGTGGACGGATAATTATTCCGATGTTGGATTTGATATCATCTTTAAAAAACCGCAAAACCACGATGTGACGTTTGCCTGGCGTGTCGACGCAACAAACCAAGATGCTTCCGTCTTCTTATCGGACGGAACCAAAGCGGCCATTGATCCATTAACCGGACAAATCGTGTTTGGAACGGTTGTTACGTCAACCGCGCAAATGACTGAAACAGATGCGGCAACAACAACGACGGTCGTGAGTACGCCAATTCAGCCGGAAACAGTCGTGAGTTCCACGCCTGTAATATCGGATAACCAATCTACGGTTTCTTCAACCACGACAAGTACGGCGGTCGTAAACACAGAATCGGCGATAACAGAGATGGTATCTTCGCCTATACAAACAAGTTCTACCGATCCGACCATCGCCACGTCAACAACGGATACGAACACAAGCTCAAGCCAAAATCTTCCATAACATTTCCGTGCGATCATTAGTCATGTGTTATACTGATGGCAGATTTTTATGACACGCTCATTTTGGAATCGGCTTTCAACTCCTATTCGGGCCATGGCTCCGCCTGCATTGCATGCACCGGATTCACCAGCCGTCTTTTGGCTTAATCGAATTCTGCGTTTTTTTCTTACCGGTTCTGTTTTTTTGATTCCAGTTCTTTTTTCCGGCTGGACGCTCGATTCCATTGAACTTCCCAAGCAGACTATTTTTATTTTTTTTATCGGGATTGCCTTATGCGCCTGGGTTCTAAGGTCGATCGTTTCCCGTCGCTTCTCAATTTCCCGAAACTGGATCCATGTAGCTATTGGTTTATTTGCGCTCGTTTATCTTCTGCTCTCGCTTAGTTCACAGAATCGATATCTTTCGTTTGCGGGGAATTTGGGAGAATCCGCTTGGTCATTTTCTTTTGTCTTTGCCTGCCTGATCTTTTTCTTTCTGCTGGCAAACGAAGTCCGGACCACGAAGCAGGTGTATGATTATGTATTCATCTTTTTAGGTTCATCGCTTTTGGCGGGTTTGTATGGTTTTTTTCAAATGTTAGGACTGTATCTTTTGCCCTGGGGTTTTGCGCATTCAAATAATTTTACGAGCATGGGAAGCGTGTACAGTCTGGCGACGTTCATGGTTGTCCCGCTTATCATTGCTTCCGCCATTGCCTTTCATGGCTGTCGAGATGAAGTGTGTTTATTAGGCACGAAAACAGTGGCCGGAAAACTCGCGCGCGGCCTTGTTTGGGCGCTTATGGTTGTGGCATTCATCGATTTGATTTTTGTTGATTTTTGGCTGCCTTGGGCGATTCTTCTCTTTGGGGCTTTGGCTCTGGTTTTGGCGCGCTATGCGCGAAGTCGGACGTTTGGTCATCCGGCAAAGCTGGCTTTGCCGGCCATTTTTGTTGTTATTGGGTTTGGATTACTCATCTTCAAAACACCGTTAAATTTTAATCTCCCGGCAGAGGTCGCTCCTTCGTTTTCTGCCAGCTGGTCTATCGCGAAACAGACGCTTGCCGCTCATCCACTCCTTGGGACCGGGCCTGGAACATGGATTTTCGACTGGAGCGCGTATCGAAGCGGAGCGGTTAATCAGTCTCCTTTTTGGGCCGTACGATTTGATCGCGGGTTTTCGACGTTTCTTACCTTGCTTGCAACGACCGGTATTCTCGGAATTTTATGCTGGATTCTTCTTCTGATTGCGGTTGCCTGGAAAAGTACGGCGCATTTGCTCCATGAGCGGAGCGATGACCTTTGGTATGCAACGGTCATGGTTTTTGCCGGATGGCTTGCTCTTGTCCTCCTGTCCTTTTTATACAATTTTAACGTTGCTCACCAGTTCGCTTTCTGGTTTCTTACTGCGCTTCTTGGCGGTGTTGCGACGCGCGAAATGATGACATTTGAAACGCGGCGTAGTTCTTTGAAACGAACCATTCTTTTAAGTCTCGGATCTCTTGTGTGCTTAGGTGCGGTTCTTGTCCTTTGGCTGAACATCCAGCGCTATGCGGCAGAAACCGTTTTTTCTAAAGGGGTTGCTTTGTTTCGGGCCGGACGGCCGCTTGAAGAGGTGATTCCTCAATTGGAAAAAGCCATGGCCTGGAATGGGTTGGATGATATGTATGCCCGGAATTTGTCCCAGGCTTATTTACTTCATGCGCTTAGCGCCCTCCAGTCGCATCCGAGTGATGATCGGTTCAAACCGATTCAGACCGAAGTTTCCTCTGCGCTTGACCTCGCAAAAAACGCGGCCCTGCTCGCCCCGTCAAATGTCGATAACTGGATTAATTTAGGGATAGAATATTATAATATTTCCAATTTTACGCGCGGTGCGGATGAAGCGGCGCTCGCGAATTATACCGAGGCGTTAAAACGCGAGCCGATGAATCCGGCTTTGTACGATCAGATCGGCCAGATTTATCTTTTACGTGCTGACGCGTACCGGACACAGCTGGATAGTAAGGACGCGGCGAAAGCGAGCGCGAAACAACACATGGCAGATAATTTGTCGCAGGCCGCGGATTATCTGCATCGAGCCATTGCCTTGAAATCGGACTATCTCCCGGCCCATTATCATCTCGCCTCTGTCTTTGAACGCCAGGGTCAAAATCGGCCAGCCATCCAGGAATTGGAGGGCGTGCTCAAGGTGCAGAATCGTGACGTAGGCGTGGCATTTGAATTGGCCATTCTTTACTACAATGATGGTCAAAAAGAGAACGCAACGAAACTTTTAGAGCAGATCGTGAATGTGGATCCGCAAAACGTGAATGCGCGTTGGTATCTTGGATTAATCTACGAAGAAACGAAACGGACGAATGATGCCATTTCGCAATACCAGGCAATTTTAGCTGTCCTTCCAGAGAATGTGGCTGTAAAACAGCGATTGGCGAACCTTCAAAAGAAAATTTCCAAACCCGCAAATCAATTAGCAGAGCCGCTTCAAGAGCAGTCTAAGACAAACCCGATTCAATAAAGGGAATTGAATTCCTTTATAAACCGTGCTAGAAAAGACGGTGTACTTTTAAATTCCTCACAACGAGGAGCATCTGCTAGGCAGATGAAATCGGCATCTCACACGAGATGTCTTTTCAGAGAGCTTCGAGAGGAGGACCTCATGGAGCGCGTGCCTGAAAGCAAGCCGTTGAGCCGATCGGAACAAATTTCGGCGCTTCTTGAAAAGCTGACCGGGCATGAGGTGTTCGCGCGCTTGCGCGGGAAACTCGGTAGTTCCTCGACTGACCTGCTGAAAGACATGATTGCGGCGAGTGAATCGCCAACCGCATTTTGCCATGCCTGGGATGCATTCTCAGCAGACGTGCGTGTCATTGGAGACCTGCTCGCAAAACTTGAGCGTGATGGGCAAAGCGAAGCGGCAGGAGAACTGCTTCAGGCCCTCCGCAGTCCCGCGTTCCTCATGGAAGGCGAAGAAGTTCCGGTTCATCTGACAACGCCGGTTACGATCGTTATGTTTGATCCGGAACGAACACTCGCCATGATCAAATGGATCAGGTCTGGCCGGCCTTCAGATCTTGGCTCTCCATTTGGCTGGCCGGGAAGCACGGAGCCTGAACCGGCTCGTTTGCGAGTCGTTGAGGAACTCTTTCAGAAATTCCCGAGCCTCGAAAAGGCGCTCTATGAACGCCTCCGGCATCACGGGTATCCGGGGAGGGAACTGGTGCAGGCGCATTTGCAAGATGTCGTGAAGCCGTTTGATTCCGCACTCGCTCGCTTGAAAAAAGATGGGCGCCGCCTGGAGCTTGCGTGGCGTACTTACAACCCTTCCCTTGAAATCGGGCATACGTTCGGAACAACGATTTGGGGAATGGTGGTTTTGGCGCCGCAGGCAGAAGTACTTTCGTGCTTTGATCGAGCTTCCCAATCCCGTATTGGGACGTGGGCGTGCCGATTGCCGGCGGCCATGATTGATGAATTTGATCCGTTTTTTCATCTTACGAATAAAGATTTGTGTTTGTCGGTCGGATTTCATCCCGAATTTGTGCACGAATCCATGCAGAAGCGTTTCCAAAGCATGGCGAGTGCCGGCTGTCAGTACGGATTTGGCGCGGCGATCCTTTCGCCGTGGAACAAGGGAAACTATCTCAAAGATCTTGATATCCCTGGTGAAGGGGATTCGACCATTCAGCTGGGCAATCGAGGTGAATTTTCTTTTATGCTTTCATCTTACGCACGGTTGTGATCTGAATTAAGCCTCGGGATTCCAAAGGGAATCCCTTTTTTGTTACTGAAGATTGACGATTAAGTTCGATTCTGGCATATTTCGGTTGCGAAATTTGCTCTTTTTTGGTTCTGATAAAAATTTTATTTGTATTTAAGGGCCCTTAGCTCATTTGGTAGAGCGCTTCCATGGCATGGAAGAGGCGACCGGTTCAAATCCGGTATGGTCCACCAAAAAATACCGACTGACATCAGTCGGTGTTTTTTGTTGTATACTATGGATATATTAACCCTAAAATTTATGCCTGATGATTTTAATCAGCACGATGCCGAAAGCCGGCATTACGATCAAATGCGCCAGTTACAGCGGGTACGGGATAACCTGACAAAGGAAC